>JALRCP010000125.1 GCA_023257325.1 Polynucleobacter sp.
GGCTTTGAAGTGCGTGACGTGCACCCGACACACTATGGTCGTGTTTGTCCGATTGAAACTCCAGAGGGTCCAAACATTGGTTTGATTAACTCTTTGGCTTTGTTTGCTCGTTTGAATGAACATGGTTTCTTGGAAACTCCATATCGCAAAGTTGTTAATAGCAAAGTAACAGATCAAGTGGATTACTTATCTGCGATTGAAGAGGCTAAGTATGTGATTGCTCAGGCGAACGCATCAATTGATAAGTCTGGCAAATTAACAGACGAATTGGTTTCTGCTCGTGAAGCGGGTGAGACCATGATGGTCAGTCCAGAGCGCATTCAATACATTGACGTGGCTCCAAGCCAGATCGTTTCTGCCGCCGCATCATTGGTGCCATTCTTAGAGCACGATGACGCGAACCGTGCGTTGATGGGTGCGAACATGCAACGTCAAGCCGTGCCATGTTTGCGTGCCACAAAGCCATTGGTGGGAACTGGCTTAGAGCGTACAGTTGCTGTTGACTCAGGCACTGTAGTTATGGCAACTCGTGGCGGTAAAGTTGATTACGCTGATGCGAACCGTATCGTGATTCGTGTGAACGATGATGAAACAGCGGCGGGTGAAGTGGGTGTTGATATTTACAACCTCATCAAGTACACACGCTCTAACCAAAATACCAACATCAATCAGCGCCCAATCGTTAAGGTGGGTGACATGGTTGACCGTGGTGATGTGATTGCTGACGGTGCTTCAACTGATTTAGGCGAATTGGCTTTAGGTCAAAACATGGTGGTTGCATTCATGCCATGGAACGGCTACAACTTTGAAGACTCTATTTTGATTTCTGAAAAAGTAGTGGCAGATGATCGCTATACATCAATTCACATTGAAGAATTGTCCGTGGTTGCTCGCGACACAAAGTTGGGACCAGAAGAAATTACACGCGACATCTCTAATTTGGCTGAAACTCAGTTAAGCCGTTTAGATGACAGCGGTATCACTTATATTGGTGCTGAAGTTGAGGCCGGCGATGTATTGGTTGGTAAGGTAACGCCAAAGGGCGAGACTCAACTTACCCCTGAAGAAAAACTATTGCGCGCCATTTTCGGTGAAAAAGCTTCTGACGTTAAAGACACCTCATTGCGCGTGCCGTCTGGCATGACCGGTACTGTCATTGACGTTCAGGTCTTTACACGCGAGGGTATTGAACGCGACGCCCGTGCTCAAGCGATTATTGATGAAGAGTTGAAACGTTACCGTTTAGACCTCAACGATCAATTGCGTATTGTTGAAGGCGATGCATTCAGCCGTTTGGAAAAACTACTTCTCAACAAGGTTGCG
Organism: Polynucleobacter sp.; assembly: GCA_023257325.1. GTDB lineage: Bacteria > Pseudomonadota > Gammaproteobacteria > Burkholderiales > Burkholderiaceae > Polynucleobacter. The sequence continues at coordinate 1,324 of JALRCP010000125.1, forward strand.
AATGGTGGTCCAAAGAAATTGGCAAAAGGCACAAAGATTTCCAAAGACTATTTGGCTGATCTAGAGAAATATCATTGGTTTGATATTCGCCCTGCTGATGAAGATGTTGCGGCTCAGGTTGAGGCGATTAAAGAAGCTATCGAAGCCAAACGTACTCAGTTTGATCAAGACTTTGAAGAGAAGCGTAAGAAGTTAACGCAAGGTGATGAGTTGGCTCCTGGTGTGATCAAAATGGTCAAGGTTTATCTAGCTGTTAAGCGTCGTTTACAGCCTGGTGACAAGATGGCCGGTCGTCACGGTAATAAGGGTGTGGTTTCCAAGATCACTCCAGTTGAAGACATGCCTTACATGGCCGATGGTACGCCTGTTGATATCGTGTTGAACCCACTGGGTGTTCCTTCACGTATGAACGTGGGTCAAATTCTTGAGGTGCACTTAGGTTGGGCTGCATTGGGTATTGGTAAGCGCATTCAAGAGATGCTGAAGGCTCAAGCCAAGGCTGATCAATTGCGTAAATTCTTGAAGCAGCTTTACAACGAGACAGGTCGCTCTGAGGATTTAGATAGCTTTACAGATGATCAGATTCTTGAGTTGGCAAACAATTTAAGAGATGGTGCTCCATTTGCAACACCAGTTTTTGATGGTGCAACTGAGGGTGAAATTGCCAAGATGTTAGAAATGGCCTATCCAGAAGATGTTGCTAAGAAGCTATCCATGACACCTTCACGTCAACAAATCACATTGTTTGATGGCAGAACTGGTGAGGCTTTTGAAAGATCTGTGACTGTGGGCGTGATGCACGTCTTGAAACTTCACCATTTGGTGGACGACAAGATGCATGCTCGATCTACAGGACCTTATTCTTTAGTTACTCAACAACCACTAGGTGGTAAGGCTCAACATGGTGGTCAAAGACTTGGTGAAATGGAGGTATGGGCTTTAGAAGCTTTTGGAGCTTCTTATACATTGCAAGAATTATTAACCGTTAAATCAGATGACATGCAAGGTAGAAATGAAACACTGAATGCTATAGTTAAAGGAAAACCAATCCCACGACCAGGTACTCCTGAATCATTTAAAGTATTAATGCGTGAGTTACAATCGTTGTGTTTAGATATTGGAGCTTACAAAATTGAAAATTTACCA
>JALRCP010000160.1 GCA_023257325.1 Polynucleobacter sp.
ACGACCATTGTTTTAATTATTTTGATTGCTCAGATATTTTTAGGGGGTTGGGTTAGCACCAACTACGCTGTACTTGCTTGTGATGATTTTCCGATGTGTCATGGCTCCTGGTATCCGGCTATGAATTTCTCAGAGGGATTCACTTTCTGGAGAGAATTAGGGAAAACAGCCGATGGCGCACATTTGAGTATTGAGGCATTGCGTGCGATACATTGGACTCATCGATTGGGTGCGATGATTGCTTTGTCGATAATTTTCTATTTGGCTTACCAACTATTTAAAACGGCAGTGAATGACTCAAATAAATCATTGAGATTTTGGTCATTGTGCTTGCTAGCTCTTGGTTTGATTCAATTAATCACTGGTATGAGTAATATTGTTCTTGATTGGCCCTTGCTTGCTGCAGTGATTCATACGGGAGGTGCTGCAGCACTGATTTTTGTGCTTGTGAGAGTGCTTTGTATGAACACAAAGAGGAATTATTCATGACGCCAAGCTCATTAGCGCCGATGCCTAGATGGCGTCAATATTGGGCCCTCACTAAGCCTAGGGTGACACAATTAGCCGTATTTTGCGCCATCATTGGAATGTTTTTAGCAACGCCTGGCATGGTTCCTTGGTCAGTTTTGATTGGTGGATCTTTGGGCATTTGGTTTTTAGCGGGCGCTGCTTTTGCTGTCAACTGTCTGGTGGAGCAGAAGGTCGATGCCAAGATGCGTCGAACCGCCTGGCGACCTTCAGCCACAGGTGAAATCACCCCGCTTCAAATTTTAGTTTTTGCTGCCATCATCGGTCTGATTGGGATGTTACTTTTATGGTTCTTTGCCAATCCCTTAACCATGTGGGCTACCCTCATTACTTTTGTTGGCTATGCCATCATCTATACATTGCTTCTTAAACCTGCCACCCCCCAGAATATTGTGATTGGTGGTCTATCGGGTGCTATGCCACCTGCTCTGGGATGGGCTGCAGTTGCGAATGATTTACCTGCTGAAGCATGGTTATTGGTGTTGATTATTTTTACTTGGACGCCCCCTCACTTTTGGGCTTTGGCTCTATATCGTCGTGAAGATTACAAACAATCAGGTTTGCCCATGTTGCCTGTCACGCATGGGGAGAAGTTCACGTTGCTACATATTCTGCTTTACACCCTGGTACTAATTGCCGCCACTATTTTGCCGTTCGTTTACAAAATGAGTGGCTATTTTTATTTGGTCAGCGCATTAATTTTGGGAGGAATATTCTTAGCTTATGCGATCGCCCTTTATAAAAAATATAGCGATGAACTGGCTAAAAAGACTTTTCGTTTTTCTATTATTTACCTTTCTTTGTTATTTGCTGCACTTCTTATCGATCACTATCTATGACTATTCAATTGAATTCTTTTCGTCGATTCTTTATGTGGTTTCTGGCAATTACTACTGCCTTAATATTTGCAGGCTGTACGCAAGCAATCAAATTTAATAATGTAGACATCACTGGTAGTAAAGCTTTTGGAAAAGATTTTTCTTTGATAGATCATCATGGCAAAAAAAGACAGTTATCAGACTTTAAGGGGCAAGTGGTTGTGATGTTTTACGGTTACACACAGTGCCCTGATGTTTGTCCAACTACGATGACCGAGATGCAGGGGGTGATGGACTTGCTGGGTAAAGATGCCAATAAAGTCCAGGTTATCTTTGTAACGGTTGACCCAGATAGAGACACTCAAGAGCTTTTATCTCAGTATGTACCCTCATTTGACAAAAGGTTTTTAGGAATGCGCCCAGAAACCAAAGAGGACTTAATTAAAGTGACAAAAGACTTTAAAGTCTTTTATAACAAAGTACCAGGCAAGAGCCCTACCAGTTATACGATCGATCACACTGCCGGAAGTTATGTCTTTGATACAAAAGGCCAGTTACGTCTGTTTTTAAAACATCAGCAAGGACCTAAGCCGATTGCAGAGGATTTGAAAAAGTTGCTTTAATGGCTTGAGGAAGTTGGTGCTGTTAGCGCCAATTTCATTTTTTTAAGAGCTGCTGTTTCAATTTGACGAACGCGTTCGGCTGAAATATTAAATTCAGCAGCTAAGTCGTGTAGAGTGCTTGCGCCTGTACCGTCATCTGAAACATCAAGCCAGCGAGCCGTAACAATCTTGCGACTTCTTTCATCTAAAGAGGCTAATGCACGATCAATACCAGGGCCTTGAAGTTGACGTTGCTCTTCTTGAGCAATTACTTCAGATGGCTCATATCGATGGTCTGTGAGCCAATTGATTGGAGCATATGTCTCATCATCAGATGACTCTGCTTCAATCGCCACGTCGCCACCACTGAGTCTTTTTTCCATTTCACGAACATCTTCATTGCGAACATCCAATGCTTTTGCGAGATGATCAATTTCAGAAGGGGATAAAGCATTTAAGCTTGGCTTATTACTGCGCAAGTTAAAAAATAATTTTCTGTGAGCTTTGGTCGTGGCGATTTTGACCATTCTCCAATTTCGAAGAATGTATTCATGAATTTCAGCCTTAATCCAATGAATTGAATACGTGACTAGGCGAGTTCCGTGATCGGGGTTGTAACGTTTCACCGCTTTCATCAAACCAATGTTGCCCTCTTGAATTAAATCTGCATGGGGCAAACCGTAACCTAAGTATTGACGAGCAATTGAGACAACCAAACGAAGATGTGACATCACAAGTGTGCGAGCAGCCTCAAGGTTCTCATGATCTCTGAACTCCCTGGCAAGACGCATCTCTTCCGATGCGCTGAGCATTGGAAGGCGATTCACGCTTGAGATGTAGGCATCTAAGCTACCAACATTCAGCTGAACAGGAATAAGTGAATTCATTTGAGTCATACGCTTATATTAGCACTCCTTGGTTTGGAGTGCTAATATGATTATAACCCAATGATTTATATGGTTTTAAATTAGTTTGGAATCAAAGATTTGGCAAATTCAGCGGCCTTAAAAGGCTTTAAATCAGCCATTTGTTCGCCCAAACCAACGGCTAAAACACTTGGAGGATTTTCTGAAAATTCTTGGGCAATTGCGCACAAAATCCCCCCTTTTGCGGTTCCATCTAACTTGGTGACGACAATACCTGTTAAATGAAGGGCTTCATGGAAAGCTTTGACTTGGGCTAAGCCGTTTTGACCTGTATTGCCATCAATCACCAAAATCGTCTCATGAGGACCCGTTTCTTGAGCTTTGTTGATGACTCTTTTGACTTTCTTCAGCTCATCCATCAAGTGAGCTTGAGTGGATAGGCGGCCTGCTGTATCGATGATGACGATATCTTGATGACGAGACTGTCCTGCTTTGACGGCATCGTGTGCTACAGCAGCTGCATCACCACTTTGTTGAGCAATTACTGCCACTTGATTTCTTTCGCCCCAAGCAATCAATTGCTCACGTGCAGCGGCTCTAAAAGTGTCACCCGCACCCAAAAGTACTTGGTGCCCATTCTTTTGAAAATGGTGACAAATTTTGCCAATGCTTGTTGTTTTACCTGCGCCGTTCACCCCTACGATCAACCAAATTTGAGGAGCGTTCTCTTCTTTGGGTAAAAATTCCAGTGGATTCTGGGGTCTTTCTAACTTGCTTAAGAGCTTTTCAGTCAAACTCGCTAGAATGGACTTCAAGTCTTCAGGTGTTTGAGCTTTTTGAATCTTTGCTTCAGCTCGCAATTGTTTGATGAGAGATTGGGTGGCGCTCATGCCAACGTCGCCCAGAAGCAAAGCTTCCTCTAGGCTTTCATACCACTCTTCATCAACTTTTTGAAGATTAAATAGATTCGATAAGGTTTTACGTAGTCCGAACATGACCGATACAATTGATTAATTATGAGCATATTAACAACCCTTGCAGGTCGTACCCTAACTTTTTTATGCATAGCCATTCTCTCAGGATATGCATTTGCTCAAAACCACAGCTCTAAATTAGCCAATACCCATGAGTTTCAGTTATCCAATGGAATGAAGGTGCTAGTTAGGGAAGACCATCGGGCACCCACAGTGGCTCATATGGTTTGGTATCGAGCGGGTTCCATTGATGAAGTTAACGGTAAGACGGGCGTGGCGCATGTACTGGAGCACATGATGTTCAAAGGAACTAAAAACCTCAAGCCAGGAGAGTTTTCTAAAAAAGTGGCTGCTGTGGGTGGTAGAGATAATGCATTCACTAGCAAAGATTACACAGCTTACTTTCAGCAGATTGAAAAAAGTCATTTGCCAGCAATGATGGCTTTAGAAGCGGATCGCATGGCTAATTTGCAAATTTCAAAAGAAGAATTTGCAAAAGAAATCCAAGTGGTCATGGAGGAGCGACGTCTTCGAACGGATGATCAGTCGCAAGCCACTGTTTACGAACAACTCATGGCGACCGCATTTACAAATAGCCCTTATCGCAATCCCATCATCGGATGGATGGACGATCTCAAGAACTTAACATATCAAGATGCCTTGGAGTGGTATCGCGATTGGTATGCCCCCAATAATGCCGTTCTGGTGGTGTCTGGAGATGTGGACCCGACAGAGGTATTGCGCCTTGCAGAAAAATACTACGGACCTATTCCGGCTCGACCAATTAAAGAAAGAAAGCCTCAAATTGAAATTCCGCAAATCGGAACGAAAAGAATTGTGGTGAAGGCCCCAGCTGAAAGTCCAGATGTCACATTAGCCTGGAAGGTGCCAAAAATTCAACCTGAAAATTTGAATGAGATTGAGCCTTACGCCTTGAGTGTTTTGTCGGCGATATTGGATGGCCATGCCAATTCAAGGCTTAACCGTCAAATGGTCAGAGACTCAAGAATTGCTGATAACGTGGATGCGTCTTACGGCATGTCTGGACGCGGACCACAATTATTTACGATTTCTGCAACCCCAGCCAAAGGCAAGAAAGTTGATTTGATGGAGCAAAGAATTAAAGCGATTCTTGAAGAAATCAAGACCAACGGTGTGACTGAGGCTGAATTAAATCGAGTGAAAGCGCAGCTCGTGTCATCACAAATTTACAAGAGAGATTCAATTTTCGCGCAAGCGATGGAGATTGCCATCGCTGAAATCAATGGGATTTCATGGCGATACTTGGACGACATGATTTTGAATGTGCAAAAAGTTCAATCAACAGATGTTCAAAAAGTAGTGAAAAAATATTTTGTAGATGATCAATTGACTGTGGCAATCTTAGATCCGCAGCCAATGACAAAGGGAGGCAATCCTTTGCGAGCCGCCCCTTCGGGAATGAGGCATTGATATGAAGTTTCTACTTACATCATGCTGGATGATATTTTCTATTTCTCTGGCTCAAGCAAATGCTCAGATTCAGCATTGGACGCATTCAAGTGGCGCATTGATTTATTTGGTTGAGGCCAAAACCATTCCAATGATTGATTTGCAAATTGATTGGGCTGCGGGTTCAGTAAATGACCCTGCTGAAAAGCTAGGTTTGGCCTCAATGACTGCGGGCATGATTGATAAAGGCGCTCAGCTGAATGGCAATCGTATTTTGTCTGAAGCTCAAATTGCAGATCGCCTGGCTGACTTGGGGGCGAATTTGAGTTTTAGTGCGAGTGCTGAGCGTTCTAGCATGCGTTTGAGATCATTAAGCGATGCCCAGAAAATGAATGGCGCTATTGAATTGGCCAGCGCGATTTTAAAAGCGCCGATTTTTGATGCAAAAATTCTTAAGCGTGAACAAGAGAGAACTGTTGCTGCAATTAAAGAATCTGATATCAAGCCAGAAGTGATTTTGGCTAAAGAATTTGATCGCCAGATTTATGGTCGGCACCCATTTGCTAACTCCATCAAAGCAAACACGATTTTGGCAATCACCCCCCATGACTTAAAGAATTTTTTTCAATCCAGATATGCTGCCAGAGGCAGCAAAGTAACGATCGTGGGTGATATTAGTCGCGCTGAAGTAGATTTAGTGATTGGTCGCTTAATGACTGCCTTACCGCAAAACCAACAATCACAACAAATTGTTCCTGTCGTGAGCCGCTTTGATTCATCCAAAGCAAGTAATCAAATTATTAA
>JALRCP010000163.1 GCA_023257325.1 Polynucleobacter sp.
CGGCACGTGTTGTCGCTTATTTAACTAAGGAGCAATCATGGCGAACAATTATTTCTTTACCTCAGAGTCAGTTTCTGAAGGCCACCCAGATAAAGTATCTGACCAAATTTCTGATGCAATTCTTGATGCTATTTTGGCGCAAGACCCCACTGCTCGAGTTGCTGCTGAAACCCTTTGTAACACTGGTTTAGTTGTGCTTGCGGGCGAAATCACTACAACTGCTAACGTTGACTACATCCACGTGGCGCGTGACACGATTCGTCAAATTGGCTACGACAACACTGAGTACGGCATTGATTACAAGGGCTGTGCAGTTTTGGTGGCGTATGACAAGCAAAGCCCTGACATTGCTCAGGGTGTTGATAAAGCCCATGATGATGGCTTGGATCAAGGCGCAGGTGACCAGGGCTTGATGTTTGGTTATGCGGTTGATGAAACCCCTGAATTGATGCCTTTACCAATCCACTTGTCACATCGTTTGGTTGAGCGCCAAGCTGATTTGCGTCGTGATGGTCGTTTAAATTGGTTGCGTCCTGATGCAAAGTCGCAAGTTACTTTGCGCTATGTTGATGGCAAGCCAGATTCAATCGATACGATTGTTTTATCAACACAACATTCGCCAGATATTTCTTTGGAAAAATTACGTGAAGCGGTCATTGAAGAAATTATCAAACCAGTTTTGCCAAAAGAGCTAATTAAAGGCGAAATTAAATACTTGGTTAACCCAACTGGTCGTTTTGTGATTGGTGGCCCACAAGGTGATTGTGGTCTGACCGGTCGTAAGATCATTGTGGATACATATGGTGGTGCTGCTCCTCACGGCGGTGGTGCTTTCTCTGGCAAAGACCCGTCTAAGGTAGACCGTTCGGCTGCATATGCAGGTCGCTATGTGGCGAAAAATATTGTGGCTGCCGGCTTGGCAAGTAAGTGTTTGGTACAGATTTCTTATGCAATTGGCGTGGCTCAACCAACCTCTGTGATGGTTAGTACCTATGGCACAGGAAAAATCTCTGATGAGAAAATTGCTGAGTTAGTGCGCGCTCACTTTGATTTAAGGCCAAAAGGAATTGTGAAGATGCTTAATCTTCTGAGACCAATTTACCGTAAAACAGCGGCATATGGACATTTTGGTCGCGAAGAGCCTGAGTTCACTTGGGAAGCGCGTGACAAGGCTGCAGCATTAAAAGCTGCCGCTGGTTTATAATTTTTCAAAACCCCTAAGGAGCGTTGCGAGGCGTTAATTCAATTTAACGCCCTAGGCTTAGGGGGAGGCAAAAGCCTTTAGCAACGACGCTCGCTAACCTGAGAAGTGATTGGTTGGCGGGCTTTTTTTATTTGCCCTCCAAGAACTTCTTTACTGGCTTGGAGTGGAAATGAACAAACCGATGGATTTAAAAAACTTCACAGATTGTGCAATCGCTGATATTTCATTAGCTGATTGGGGTCGCAAAGAAATCACGATTGCTGAAACTGAGATGCCAGGCTTGATGGCAATTCGTGAAGAGTTTGCCGCTAGTCAACCATTGCGCGGTGCTCGAATCACCGGCTCTTTGCACATGACTATTCAAACGGCTGTGCTGATTGAGACTTTAGAAGCATTGGGCGCAGAAGTGCGCTGGGCGTCATGCAATATTTTCTCAACGCAAGATCATGCGGCAGCAGCGATTGCAGCAAACGGCACGCCTGTATTTGCAATAAAAGGTGAAACGCTTGAGCAGTATTGGGATTTCACGCACAAAATTTTTGAGTGGCAAGATGGTGGCTACTCTAATATGATTTTGGACGATGGCGGCGATGCCACCATGTTGTTACATTTGGGTACTAAAGCTGAAAAAGATTTATCTGTTTTAAATCACCCAACCAGCGAAGAAGAAACAGTTCTGTTTGCTTCAATTAAAGCAAAATTAAAAGTTGACCCAACATGGTATTCCGTGCGTCTTGAGAAAGTAAAAGGCGTGACAGAAGAAACCACAACGGGTGTGCATCGCTTATATCAGATGCACGCCAAGGGCGAGCTTAAGTTCCCAGCAATTAATGTGAATGATTCAGTCACAAAGAGTAAGTTTGATAATTTGTACGGTTGCCGTGAATCATTGGTTGACGGTATTAAGCGTGCAACTGACGTCATGATTGCCGGTAAGGTTGCTGTAGTGGCAGGTTATGGTGATGTGGGCAAGGGTTCAGCACAAGCGCTTCGCGCATTGTCTGCGCAGGTTTGGGTCACTGAGGTGGATCCAATTTGT
>JALRCP010000183.1 GCA_023257325.1 Polynucleobacter sp.
AGCAGAGTTCAAAAGTTCCGCGCTGTTATTTGCATTCATTTTCTATAGTCCTTTGCAATTTTCGGCAAAAAATTGTTTGGGCTACTCTGGCTCCGTGCTTGTGGCTCGGGTTCGAGTGGCGGTCGCTTAAATCCGGGAAAAAACCATCTTATGAAAGGTCCGGTAAGTCGAGCCTACCATTTTAGCCCATAACGCCTTATTCGGGGTAGGTTTATTAGCCGTTGTCTAATAGAGCCTATGGCTTCATCTAAAGAACTCTCTGACTTTTTGCAAAGTATTGAGGCGAAATCCTTTAAACGTACCGTGTTTGCGACGCGGGACGAGGAAGCCGCCTTGGATATTGTTCAAGAAAGCATGATGAAATTGGCTGAAAAGTACGGCGATCACGACATCAGCGAACTGCCATTGATATTCACCCGGATTCTGCAAAATACGACCTTGGACTGGTTTAGACGCCAAAAAACCCAAAATACTTGGGTCAGCTTGTTTTCCTCCCTCAAGGGTGGTGGGCGTGACAATTTAGATGAGTCTGAATACTCTGACCCACTGGAATTCATTGAATCTAATGAAGAAAATCTTGGATTTGAGAGTGGCGAAAGTCTTTTAGAACGTCAACAATTGATCAAAATCATCGAATCTGAAATTTCAAAACTACCCGCTCGTCAACGAGAAGCCTTCCTCATGCGTTATTGGGATGATTTAGGTATTTCTGAGACGGCTAAAATCATGGCTTGCTCAGAAGGAAGTGTCAAAACACATTGCTCAAGAGCAAGCGTTACCCTGGCGAAAGCCCTTAAGAAACAAGGATTTAAATTGTGAGCACACACTTACAAACTAGCCACTCAGTCGAGCAAGAAGAATTGCTTGTGGCCGTGCTCGCACGTGAAGCCCTCAATGAATCGGCTGCCAATCTACCCAGTCACATCTCTCAACGCTTAGCCAATGCCAGAAAAATAGCCTTAGCTGCCCATGTTGAGCAAAAACAATCGGCGTGGTCACTTGCATGGCTCAAATTCAATCCACGTGAAAGTGTCAATACAGGCAATCATTTTGGCAATTGGCGTGATCGTGCTTGGGGGGCTTTTGGAGCAGCCCCAATTTTGGCTTTGGCCTTTGGCATCGTAATTATTTCAAACTGGCAGCAGGATGAACGCATCAGAGACATCGCTAAAGTAGACAGCGCTATTTTGGTCGATGTGGTCCCTCCTCACGCTTACAAAGACGATGGTTATGTCAGATATTTGATTACCAACGGTAAAGATTTGGTCAAAGAAGAATCCAATAAGCCTGACGAAGACGACGAAGAAAAAATCTAATCATGAATCTCATGTCGATTTTTCGCTCTTTCACAAATTTGAAATGCCAAAATCGGTATATCTGTTTAAGTCGCTGCCTGCTCACGCATGCGCTGGTATTTTGCTTGATATTATTGGCTTATCCAGTCATTGCCAATGCACAATCTTGGGGTGAACTGAGCCAAGAGCAACGCGCTGTCCTCGCGCCACTCGAAGAAGATTGGTCATCATTGTCACCCCCACGTCAAAAAAAATGGGTTGAGGTCGCTAATCGCTACCCTTCCATGTCAGAAGCTGAACAAAGCGTCTTGCAGTCTCGCATGAGCCAATGGGCAGAACTATCGACCAAACAACGTCAAAGAGCACGCGACAATTACCTTCGAACTTTGAACATCTCCCCAGAGAAAAAAGCGGCCGCTTGGGAGAGCTACCAACAGCTATCTGATGAAGAAAAAAAGTTGTTGGCTGAAAAAAGAGCACAAACTAGCAAACCCACCACAGTAACTTCGCCAACGCTAAAATAGCGTGGTGAAAACATCCGAAACATTCATCCCACTCCCTGCTGACTATTTAAAGTCACTTCCTGCGCCAACCATTAAGCGTCGCATTGCTTTAAATCTTTATGAAATGTTGGTTCTCATGGGGGTGTTAGCGCTGACCTTTTTAGTCCCTCATTTGGTCATTGGCGTTGTTTTTAGTGTCACAGCTCCCGCATGGCTATTACTTGCACACATTTATTTGATGCTTGCTTTTTATTTTTCTTGGTATTGGACTAAAACAGGTCAAACCTTGGCGATGCAAACTTGGCGTATTCAGCTCATCAGCACAGATGGAAAAATTCTTCAAAGACCTCAGGCATTGATGCGTTACGCCTATGGCTCTCTTTGGTTATTGCCAGCCGCTTTCATTTTGTTCATCAGCCTTCAGATGGGCAATAGCAAAAGTATTGGCACTTACTTTTCCATCATCTTTTTTTCAACGACTTTATTTTTGTGGCCGTTAAGCGCATTGTTGGATCGAAAAAATCGCCAAATGCTTCCTGATCGCTGGGCCAAAACTCGCTTGGTCCAATTACCCAGCGCGATTCCTCATCCAATCAGCAGTGGTGAAAAATGATTGCATTAGGCGTTCAAACAGAATGCCATTGATGTGGCAATCTTTCATGGCTTGACGCATACACTGCAACCACTGGTCTCTTTCAGATAAGCCAATTGGAAAAGGCAAATGTCGTGCTCTTAAGCGTGGATGACCATACTGCTCAACATACAAATCAGGACCTCCCATCCAGCCACTCAAGAACAAGTAAAGCTTGTCTCTAGAGCTTGATAAATCCTGGGGGTGCATCTGTCGGATACCCTGATAGTTGGATTCCAAATCCATCAAATCGTAAAAACGATCAACTAACTCGCGAAGCTTTTCTGCGCCACCGATGAGTTCATAGGTGGTTTGTTGTGTGGCTTGTTGTGTATTTTGTTGTTCTGACATTCTTTGAGTTTATTCTTTTTTAAACGCCCCTCAAAACTTCAGATGCACAGGCACGAGAAATCTTTCTTTGCAACCAGAGTCCTCCTAGGACGCAAGCCAACACCCCAAATGCCACACCATACAGAATGACGATCCAAGGAATGGGTAAATTAAATTCAAAAACATATTCAGCCAAAACCCAACCGACCCCAATGGCACCCATTGAAGCCAAAAGACCTGAGATCAATCCAAGCACGGTTAATTCTGTATAAAAAGCCCTTCTGATTTGAGCCTGACTTGCTCCCAAGGTTTTCAGTAAAGCAGCATCCTTCAGACGTTCATCTTGGGTGGATGCCAACGCCGCTCCTAAAACCAACATGCCCGCAATCACAGTGAAACCAAACAACAGTTCAACGGCTGCTGATAACTTATCCAAGACGTCTTGAACCTGATTCAAAGCGGATTCTATATCCACCACAGTGATGTTAGGGAATTGAGCCACCAATTGAATGTCAATGGGCATCACATTGGCCTGCAAAGGCTTTTGCTGATAAGCCGTGATCCAAGTTTGTGGCATTTCAGCTAATAAATGGGGTGGCAAAATTGCGAAGAAGTTGACGCGCATGCTCCCCCAATCCAGTTCTCTAATAGAAGTGACTTGCGCCTTCACTGAAATGCCAGCAATATCAAAAACCAAAGAATCTTCCAAATTTAAGGACAAAGTTTTTGCAAGTCCCTTTTCAATGGAAACCTCAGCTTGTTGAGTATTACCGTGCCACTTGCCTGAGGTAATTTTATTTTTTTCTGGCAACACATCCGTGTACGAGAGGTTGAACTCACGATCAACCAAACGCTGTGCACGACTGTCGGCAAACTGATCAGGCATCACCGTTTGATCATTGATGTGCGTTAAGCGGCCTCGCACCATCGGATAAAGCACCACGCGATCAACCCCAACGCTCTTGAGATTCTGATAAACGAGGTCTTTTTGCTCTGGCTGAATATTGATCAAAAATCGATTGGGAGCATCTGGCGGTGAACTACCTTTCCAGGCAATTAATAAATCTTGCCTGATTACTGCCAATAACAAAAGAGCCATGATGGCAATCGCTAACGAAGCGATTTGCAAACCCGTGAATAAGGAACGTCTAGACAATGACTGCCAAACAAAACGTTGCACCACGTGCCGTCCCAACCATGTATGCTCAGCCATGCTAGCACTCAACTTCACCAGGCACCATGAAGCAAGGATAAAAACGCATGCAGCCAAAGTAAAACCACCTAGTGTTAGAACAGCCAGAGGAATACTTTTTGCAACACTGAACAATAGTATAAAAAAGCTGATTAGGCCGAATAACATCAATAGCCATGCTGCTGGGTGACGAGTCATGACATCTCTGCGAATCACTTTCAGAGGAGACACGTCACTCAAAGCCAACAAAGGAGGCCATACAAAACCGATCAACAAAACAATCGCCACCAATAAAGACCAAATCAAAGGCCACATTGAAGCAGCCGGCAAATCAGCGACCAATAAATCACCTAAAAAGTAGAGTAATCCTTGATGCCCCAACCATCCAAGCAGGGCACCACATGCTCCCCCCGCAATTGCGATCAGTAGACTGGCCTTGAAATGCTCAAACAAAACTTGCCCGCGACTGGCCCCCAGGCACTTCCAAATCGCCACGGGGTTGGCTTGTTGAGAAGCATATCGCTTAGCGGCCAATGCCATGGCCACTGCAGCCACCATGGCCGTCAGGATGGCCACCAAAGATAAAAACTTTTCCGCCCGATCTAAGGTAGCTCGCATCAATGGCTGGCTGTTATCTACACCCTCCACCTTCACTCCACGCAACTGCTTTACTTCAATCTGTGTTTGAGCCCAGGAAAGAAAGTCATTCACTGAATACTCATTACCGGCCACTAAAAATCGATAAGTCACTCGACTGCCAAATCCAATCAATTGCGTTTGATTCAGTTCATCTTGGCGCATCATGATGCGTGGGGCAAAATTAAGAAAGCCTGCTCCTTTATCCAACTCTTGCGTCAAAACAGCTTCAATTTTGAATGTCGATTGACCCAAAGTAATTGAATCGCCAATCTTAGCTTTCAGCCCCGGTAACAGGGCAGGGTCAACCCATACCGATCTGGGCGAGGGAATTTTTGAAGTTTTCTCACCACCACCCGATTGCAATTGATTGCTGATTTTTAGATGGCCTCTTAATGGATAACTGTCCGTCACTGCCTTTAATGCGACCAACCTAGCTTCAGAACGCACTGAAGACATGGTTGGAAAAACAATGGTACTTGCTGTCGCAAGATTTCTTTGAAGAGCCTCTTGTTCAAAAATGGCCGGCAAGGGCTGATCACTTTGAATCAAAGCATCGGCCGCAATCAATTGCTTGGCATCTCTTTCAAAAGCACGTTGCATGCGATCAGCTAAATAAGCCACGCTACTTAAAGAGGCCACTGAAATCACCAAAGCAGCAAGCAACCAAGCAAACTCAACAGATCGAAAAGAACGAGGTAAAGAAATGGCCATGAACTCAAAAAATAGAAACCATAAAACACTAGGATAGTGCTTGTTGGATGAATGCGTATTGGATTCATTTCCCCTCAAGGATCTGGGGAGATCAGTCAGTACAGTATTGAGTTATTTTTTACTTAATGGAGTGTTAAACCTTGTTTGGCGACGACACCCTTGTACGCCTCAAATTCAGCTTTGATTTCGGCCGCAAACTGTTCAGGGGTATTACCCACAATCATCGCCCCCGTGTCCTCGATTCGTTTTTTGACCGCAGGGTCTTGCAATACTTTTTGAACGCCCTGATGGATTCTTTCAAGAGCCTCCTTGGACATTCCAGCAGGGCCAATCAAACCGTAATACGCCATGCGATTGACTGGGGCGAGACCCACTTCAGCAAAAGTAGGCACATGAGGCATGCTCGCCAATCGTTTTGGGGCAGCCACAACGATAGGAATCAATTTACCTTCCCGAATCAGCGGAAGGGCTGAAGGTAAATTATCAAAAATAATAGGTACCTGACCTGAGACGGTATCCGCCAAAGCAGGGCCTGCACCACGATAAGGGCTATGAGTAATTGAAGCTCCAGTCAAACTTTTAAATAACTCCGTTTGCAAATGACCAATGCCGCCAGCCCCAGAACTTGAGTATGCATATTTACCAGGATGCTTTTTAATCACCTCAATAAATGTTTTGTAATCTTTCGCTGGAAATTGAGGGTGCACTGCAATCACATTTGGGGTGGCCGCAATATTTGTAATGGCTTGAAAATCTTTAATCGGATCGTAGCCAATCTTTTTATTGATAGCTGGATTGGATGCCGTGGTTGAAACAGTGGCCATGCCAATCACGTAACCATCTTTAGGCGCCTTTACGATATCTAAAGCGCCAATTGAACCGCCCCCACCCGCTTTGTTCTCGACCATCACGGTCTGACCAAGAATTTTCCCCAAAGGTTCTGCAATCGCTCTAGCAATGATGTCGGTACTACCGCCCGGCGCAAAAGGCACAATCAAGCGAATTGATTTTTGAGAATAGCCTTGGGCATAGGCAGAGCCAATGCTTAAAAAGCCAGTCAGAAAAATTAAAAAAACAAAACGCAACAAATCAAACCTCTTAAGATCCACTCCCAAAAATCACGTCATCTAATCACATGATTTCGTATCTCTGAAATACTTATTACATACTTTTTATATGTTTAATTTCGAAAGTATTTAAACACAGAAGGTTCTGCTTTAAAAGAGATGATGAATCAAATATTTAAACCTTACTGAGGCTTACTAATTTCAAAAAATATTTCGAGAAAAAGTCAGAGACTTGAATGAAAAAGGGCCTAGTTATAAACTAGGCCCTTCTGTTTGGTGCGGCTGGCAGGAATTGAACCCACGACCCCTTGGTTCGTAGCCAAGTACTCTATCCAACTGAGCTACAGCCGCATTAAGACCGACATTATGCCATGGAAATCAAAAACTACATAACTCCTGCTGGCCATCAGCGCATGAAAGATGAACTTTTACATCTCTTAGATGTTGAAAGACCTGAAATCGTTCAAATTGTCTCTTGGGCAGCCTCTAATGGCGACCGCTCAGAAAATGGTGATTATCAATACGGAAAAAAACGTTTGCGTGAAATTGATCGTCGCATTCACTTTCTCACGAAGCGTTTAGAAGATGCTTTGGTGGTCGATCCAGAGACGCGCGAGGAAACTGATCAAGTTTTCTTTGGCGCCACAGTTTGCTATGCGGATGAAACTGGTGAAGAGACTACCATTGCCATTGTGGGTGTCGATGAGGTCAATATGGATAAAAACTATGTCAGTTGGATCTCACCGATTGCGAAAGCACTCATCAAAGCGCGTGAGGGAGATACCGTTAAATTGAGAACACCTGAGGGTGCTAAAGAAATTGAAATTCTAAAAGTTACTTACCAAAGACTCGAGTAATTCGAAGAACATCTTGATTTTGACGTAAGCGGCGCATCACCTTGGCCAAGTGGTAACGACTTTCAACTTGAATCACAAAACGCATGCCCACAGCGGACTCGGTAAAACGATCGTCCATCGCCACGTGAGCGATGTTGGCATCTGCGGATGTCATTGTTCCTGCGATTCGTGCCAAAACACCTTTACCGTTTTTAACATCCACGCGAATCGCCACATCAAAATGACGTTTCATGTCTTCAGCCCAAATCACATCGACCCAATGATCTGGGTCACGATGATGCAAGCGCTGGGCTTGGCGGCAATCGTGCGTATGTATTTGCAATCCCTCGCCCTTACCCAAGTACCCCATGATTTCATCACCAGGGATTGGATGGCAACAACTTGGGAAAACCACAGACTCGCCACCTGATCCATCAATCAAAATGGCTTGACGGTGTTCTGGGATGTCATTCGTTGAATTTTCCCAGTCAGATGAATCAAGGCGCATTTGTTCTGACTGCCCCTTGCTCTCGCGCACAATCAACTCAATTCGCTTGGCAATCACAGCAGGCACTCGATGACCCATCGCGATATCAGCACAAAGCTCATCACGACCCTTGCTACCGGTCCAATGCAATAATTTTTCCCATACTTCATCGGTGAGTAATGCAGCGTCACTGCCTTGCTGACGAAGAGCTTGGGAGAGTAAACGCTCCCCTAACTGAATGGCCTCTGAATATCGTCTTGTTTTAAGGTAATGACGAATGGCAGCACGCGCTTTGCCAGTTTTTACAAAGGTCAACCAAACCGGATTCGGTTGAGAGTGAGGAGCCGAACTAATTTCAACAATGTCGCCATTCTTTAATTCTGTTCGAAGAGGTAATTGGACCCCATTGATTTTGGCACCCATACACTCATTGCCTAAATCACTGTGGACTGCATAGGCAAAATCCAAGGCAGTCGCACCCCTGGGTAAGGCTCTGATTTGCCCTTTGGGCGTAAAGACATAAACCGCATCCGGGAATAGGTCGATCTTGACGTGCTCCAGAAACTCTTGCGAGTCACCACTGTTGTCTTGAATATCAATCAATGACTGCAACCATTGATGCGCTCTGGTTTGCATATCAGTCAAATGATCATCACCCTCTTTATAGGCCCAGTGAGCAGCTACACCCTCTTCAGCCACGCGATGCATGTCTTGAGTTCGAATCTGAAACTCCACAGGCATACCAAAGGGGCCCACCAAAGTAGTGTGCAATGACTGATAACCATTGAGTTTAGGAATCGCAATGTAGTCTTTGAATTTTCCGGGCATGGGCTTATAGAGCGCATGCAAAATGCCTAAAGTGCGATAGCATTCATCGATTGATTTCACCGTGACACGGAAAGCATAGACATCTAAAACTTGTGAAAAACTCAAATGCTTTTGACGCATTTTCATGTAAATGCTGTAGAGAGTTTTTTCTCGACCCCTTAAATCAGCTTCAAGGCCAGCTTTAGAAAGTGCCATGCGTGCAGCATCCAAAATTTTGGCAACCATCTCTTTGCGATTGCCTCGAGCCTTTTTAATGGCTTTATCTAAAGTAGCATAACGAAATGGCGATGCGTGCCTAAAACTTAAATCCTGCAACTCTCGATAAACCAGGTTCAAACCTAAACGATGTGCAATCGGTGCATAAATTTCAGCGGTTTCACGCGCCACCCGCTTTCGCTTGGCTAAAGCAGTCGCATCCAAGGTGCGCATGTTGTGCAAGCGATCAGCTAATTTGACCAAAATAACTCGAACATCCCTGGCCATGGCCATGAACATTTTTCTGAAACTCTCTGCTTGCGCTTCCGCCTGACTCTGAAACTCTAATTTGTCTAGTTTTGTGAGACCCTCCACCAATTCAGCTACTTTTGCACCGAAGGTTTCCACCAACTCTTGACGACTGCTGCCCGTATCTTCAATCACATCATGCAACAAAGCGGCCATGATGGAGGGGGCATCCAAGCGCCAATCGGCGCATAACTCAGCGACGGCTAAAGGATGCGTAATGTAAGGCTCACCACTTTGACGGTATTGCCCTAAATGAGCGGAATCAGCGTACTGAAATGCTTTTTTAATTAAAGCGATTTCATTGGGCTTTAGATGAGCTATTTTTTCTGTTAAACCCGCAATTGAAATGACTTGGGGTTTGGGGGGTTGAGCCGGCTGGGACGTGGGTCCGAATAAGTGCCGGCTTGACTGCTCCAGGACGGCGGCTAGGATGCTCTGGGCATCTGAGTTCGGCGCCACCGTCTCACCTCTTATAGAGGTACTTTAACCAACATGTCTCGATCTGTAACGCCTGCAGCCACTTCACGCAAAGCAATCACGGTGGGCTTGTCTTTGGCGTTCACGCGCGGGGCATGGCCTTGCGCTAATTGACGGGCGCGATAAGTCGCAGCCAACACCAATTCAAATCGATTAGGAATCGTTTTTAAACAATCTTCTACAGTAATACGTGCCATGTGTTTAACTCAAAAAGTGCCAGGAATACCTAAAGGATAACGCACTTGTGAAAAAGTGGCAGAAAGTTCAGTTTCCAGAACTTAAGGCGCCCAACTCTTTTGCCAATTGGTGATGCCTTGCTAACTGAGACTGTGAACGCAAACGGCTTGCCAAAACTAATTGGCTTAAGTCTTGAAGAGCTTGCTCAAAACGGTCATTGATCACCAAATAATTGGCCTCAGCAACATGCGTCAACTCATCCTTGGCTGCCATCACACGTTTTTGAATCGTCGCTTCATCATCTTGCGCTCTTTTACGCAAACGATCCTCGAGTGCCTGAATGGATGGCGGCAAGATAAAAATCCAAATGGCACTGGGAATTAACTGTTGAATTTGGCGAGCCCCTTGCCAATCGATTTCCAAAATAACATCTTTGCCACTTTGCATTTGTGACTCAATCCAAAGGTCACTGCAGCAAGCAGACCCTTGAGCAGTCCCTGGCGCTGGTGGTCCATTGGATCAGCGTAAAACCAGTCCCTGCCTTGGATCCAGACCCCCTGGTCCCATTGGCGCTTGACCCTTCCACAGATGACGAGTAGTACAGGCGTACTTTCCTGCATGCGATGACCGTTGCCCGCCCTGTGCTGCCCTCTGATGAGTGGGACTACTTGGATGTGGATGTCCTGCGTCCTGCCCGCTCTGGTGCCGTCTG
>JALRCP010000014.1 GCA_023257325.1 Polynucleobacter sp.
GCTGTTTAAAAAAACAGAAACCCACAAACAAAGAAGCCCAGAATTTTCTGGGCTTCTTTGTTTTGAACCGCTACTCTTTGTTTTAGAGGGTTTCTAGATAACGTTGAGCATCTAAAGCCGCCATGCAACCAGTGCCCGCACTGGTAATAGCTTGACGATAGATGTGGTCTTGAACGTCACCCGCTGCAAAAACTCCAGGGATATTGGTGGCAGTGGCATTACCGACTAAACCAGTTTTGGTTTTGAGATAGCCATTTTCCATATCCAATTGACCTACAAATAAATCTGTATTCGGTTTATGGCCAATTGCCACAAAAACACCCTTAAGAGGAATGTCTTTTTTAACACCTTGGGCATTTGCAATTCGAACCCCTGTCACACCTGTGTTGTCGCCCAATACTTCATCTAGGTGACTATTCCACTCAATGGCTACTTTGCCTTCAGCCACCTTGGCCATCAAACGGTCAATCAAAATCGGTTCGGCACGGAATTTATCGCGACGATGAATCACGGTGACTTTATTGGCGATGCCGGCTAAATAAAGGGCTTCCTCAACTGCCGTATTTCCGCCACCAATCACACAGACATCTTGATTTCTGTAAAAGAAACCGTCACAAGTGGCGCAAGCAGATACACCTTTGCCCATAAAGGCTTCTTCACTTGGCAAGCCGAGGTATTGTGCAGAAGCTCCGGTAGCAATGATTAGCGAGTCACAGGTATAAGTGCCCGCATCACCTTCTAACCGAATCGGTTTTTCAGTGAGGGCTGCCGTATGGATGTGGTCAAAAACGATTTCTGTTTTAAAGCGCTCGGCATGCTCTAAAAAACGTTGCATTAATTCTGGTCCTTGAACTCCATTGGGGTCGGCGGGCCAGTTTTCCACCTCAGTGGTGGTCATTAATTGACCGCCTTGGGCGATGCCAGTGATTAAGACAGGGTCTAGGTTGGCTCGGGCTGCGTAAACAGCTGCTGTGTAGCCGGCAGGGCCGGAGCCAAGGATCAATACTTTTGCGTGTTTAATGTTTTTTGTGCTCATTTTGTAATTATAAGACTTTGATTGTTTCTTGTTGATTACAATCAGGAGAACATGGCCAGAATTGCATCCTCCCAAAATCCTCCGCCAGCACATGGCGGACCAGAAACCCGTTTGACTCGACTCACCCGCGAGGTCAAATGGATTGCATTTACTGCTTTGACCTTGGCTTTATTTGCAGTATTGGCTAGCTACAGTAAAAGTGACCCTGCTTGGTCGCACGCGAATCAAGTGGCCAATATTTCAAATATTGGTGGGCGACTTGGTGCCTGGCTTGCAGATATTTTGTTTTATGTGTTTGGTGCGTCTGCCTATTGGTGGGTCATCTTGTTGCTCAAACGGGCTGTGCGTGGATGGCAAGAGCTGACTGCGGCTAAATTGCCTGGCAATGCCCTAGAAGCAGAACCTTTCTTACCCCGATTTCTGGGATTTGGCTTAACGATGGCTTCAAGCATGGCGCTGGAGTCGATTCGCATGCACAGCATGACCATGAACTTGCCCAGACCTCCTGGGGGCGTTTTGGGCGAGCTTTTGGGCGACCCTTTGCAAATGGCTTTGGGATTCACGGGGTCCACTTTGGTCTTGCTTGTTTTGATGGCCATGGGCATGTCTCTATTTTTGAGATTTTCTTGGTTGACGCTGGCTGAACAAATTGGACGTTTTTTAGAGGTCTCATGGATGCGTTTGCGTCAGAGAAGAGAATCTGAAGAAGATCGCCGCATCGGTGAGCAGGCGGCCGAAGAGCGCGAAGAGATTGTTGAAGAAGAGCGCGTCAAAATTGAAGAATTGCCACCTGTGCCTATTTACCGAGCTCCATTAAGCGTGGTGAAGAGTGATCGAGTTGAGCGTGAAAAGCAGCAACCTTTATTTGCCGAGATTGCTGATTCTGAATTACCACCGCTTTCTTTGTTAGACCCTGTCCCTCCTGTTAAGGAAACCATTTCTGCGGACACCTTGGAATTTACTTCGAGACTCATTGAAAGAAAACTCAAAGAATTCAACATTGAGGTCAAAGTCATTTCTGCGCATCCAGGTCCCGTAATTACGCGTTATGAGATCGAGCCTGCCATGGGTGTAAAGGGCAGTCAAATTGTGAACTTACAAAAAGACTTGTCCAGAGCTTTGGGCGTCTTGAGTGTGCGGGTGGTTGAAACAATTCCAGGTAAAACTTGCATGGGATTGGAATTGCCCAACCCCAATCGTCAAGCAGTTCATCTCACTGAAATTTTGAGCTCGCGTGTTTACAACGACAGTGCTTCTTTATTGACTTTATCTTTGGGTAAGGACATCGCGGGCGCGCCTGTGGTGGCTGATTTGGCCAAGATGCCGCACTGCTTGGTGGCTGGTACAACGGGTTCAGGTAAATCCGTGGGAATTAACTCCATGATCTTGTCTTTGCTTTACAAAGCCAAGGCAGATGAAGTGCGTCTCATCATGGTCGATCCAAAAATGTTAGAGATGTCGGTTTATGAGGGCATTCCACATTTGTTATGCCCAGTGGTGACTGATATGAAGCAAGCCTACAACGCTCTTAATTGGGCGGTGATTGAGATGGACCGCCGTTATAAATTAATGAGTAAATTTGGTGTTCGTAACTTGGCTGGCTTTAATAAAAAAATCTTGGATGCCGAGGCCAAAGGCGAATATCTATACAACCCATTCAGTCTCACCCCTGATGATCCTGAGCCGCTTCATAAAGCGCCAGTAATTGTGATTGTGATTGATGAGTTGGCCGACCTGATGATGGTGGTTGGTAAGAAGATTGAAGAGTTGATCGCCCGCATTGCTCAAAAAGCTCGCGCTGCTGGCATCCATTTGGTCTTGGCAACCCAACGTCCTAGTGTGGATGTGATTACTGGTTTAATTAAAGCCAACGTGCCTACTCGCATTTCTTTCCAGGTAAGTAGCCGCATAGACAGCCGAACCATTTTGGATCAGCAAGGCGCTGAAAGTCTTTTGGGTATGGGTGATATGTTGTATATGGCTCCGGGCACGGGTTTGCCAATCCGAGTTCATGGTGCCTTTGTGACGGATGATGAGGTCCATCGTGTGGTCACTTGGTTGAAAGAAAAGAATGGCGAACCTAATTACATTGAATCTATCTTGGAGCCTCAAAATGAAATGGATTCAGGGATGGGTGGTGAGGCATCTGCCAGTGGTGAAGCGGATCCCTTATACGATCAAGCGGTAGCGATTATTTTAGAAAACAAACGGGCCTCGATCTCTTTGGTGCAGCGCCATTTAAGAATTGGCTATAACCGAGCAGCACGTCTATTGGAAGATATGGAACGGGCTGGTTTGGTTTCTAAGATGGGTAGTAACGGTAATCGAGATATTCTCGTGCGGGCCCCAAGCGACAATTGATCATGCAAAAAGTTATTCTTAGAAAAGTGACGAGTTGCCTCGTGGCTTGTTTGACCAGTCTTTGGGCATCTTCAGTGGTTATGGCCGATGAGGGCATTCGCCAATTCAAAGAATTCATTGCGACAGTCAACAATGCTCAAGGAGAGTTTTCTCAACAGCAAATTAGACCTTCTAAAACCGGTGAAGGTGCGCCCAAAGTTTTACGTAAAAGTCAGGGGCGTTTCGTTTTTCAAAAACCTGGACAATTTGTGTGGGAGACCACCAAACCTTTTGAGCAAAAAATTATTGCAGATGGGCAAAGACTCTTATTGTGGGATAAAGATTTGAATCAACTCACGATTCGTGCCGCAGATAAAGGCTTGAGCGCTAGTCCTGCAGCGATTCTTTTTGGCCAGGTCGCAGTTGAAGAGCATTTTGATTTGATTTCTGGGGGTCAAAAGGGTGGGATGTTTTGGGTTGAGTTGCAGTCTAAAAATAAAAATAACCGCCAGTTACCCTACAGCCGAATGGGTATTGGGATGAGCAATGGTCTACCTGCTGGGCTCGAGTTGCACGATAACTTTGGTACGATTGTTCTCATTAACCTGAGTAAAATTCAGATTAACCAAAGCTTGGGGGCGAATGTATTTCAATTCACCCCGCCGCCGGGGGCTGATGTTTTAAATGCCCAATAATTAAAATTATATTGAGAACTTCATGATTGATATTCAGCTTTTACGTAAGGACATTGATGCGGTTGCAAAACGCTTGGCCGATCGCAAATTCATCTTGGAAAAAGATAAATTTATTGCTTTAGAGTCTGAGCGCAAGCAAGTTCAAAGTCGTACTGAAGAGTTGCAAGCCAAACGCAATCAATTGGCGAAGGCCATTGGTATGAAAAAAGGTAAAGGGGAAGACGCCTCTGCCGAAATGACTGAATCAAGTAGCGTCAATCAAGAGTTGGCTGATTTGACTGAAAAATTGACTGTGATTCAATCTGATCTCAATGATTTTTTGATGAATATCCCCAATATTCCGCATGAGAGTGTGCCAACGGGCCTGGATGAAAATCATAATTTAGAAATCACTCGCTGGGGCACGCCCCCCACTTTTGATTTTCCGATCAAGGACCACGTTGATCTAGCCACCCCCATGGGCTTGGATTTTGACAGTGCGGTCAAAGTCACTGGTTCAAGATTTGCGGTTTTGCATGGGCACATGGCTCGTTTGCATCGTGCATTGGCGCAGTTCATGTTAGACAACCATCTTCAAGTCGGTTACCACGAAGTCTATGTACCTTATATTGTGAATGCCGATTCGATGCGTGGTACGGGCCAGTTGCCCAAGTTTGAAGCAGATTTATTCAAGGTGCCTCGTAAAGTCGGTGGTGATGATCAAGATGAATCGGTTGAAGCTGCTTATGAAAACTTTTATTTGATTCCAACAGCTGAAGTTCCTGTCACTAATTTGATGCGTGACACGATTACACCCGCTGAGCAATTGCCCAAAAAATTTGTAGCACACACGCCTTGTTTTAGATCTGAAGCAGGCAGTTATGGTCGCGATACGCGTGGCATGATTCGTCAACATCAATTTGAAAAAGTTGAATTGGTACAAATTACCAAACCTGAGGAGTCTATGGTGGCATTAGAAGCCTTGACGGCGAATGCTGAAGCCATTTTGCAAAAATTAGAATTGCCCTATCGAAAAGTATTGCTTTGCACTGGCGACATGGGGTTTGGTAGTACCAAAACCTATGACTTAGAGGTTTGGTTGCCTGCTCAAAATACTTATCGTGAAATTAGTTCTTGTTCCAATATGGGAGACTTCCAGGCAAGAAGAATGCAGGCTCGCTTCAAAGTGGGTCAAGGAAAACCTGAATTAGTTCACACGCTCAATGGTTCTGGATTGGCAGTCGGTAGAACCGGTGTAGCGATCATTGAAAATTATCAACAAGCCGATGGCAGTGTGAGAGTTCCTAAAGCATTGCAACCCTATATGGGCGGCTTGGAAGTTATGTCGCCTTAAAACGGTGCATGCCTTGAATAAATGGGCGAATTTTCTGGTATAAGCCTGCAACCCAAGGTGTTACATAGGTGAAACCCTAAAGAAGGTTATAAATACTAGCTCCCAAAGAGATTCTGTGATTTAATATGAGCAGTACAACAGTTATAAAATTTTTAATAAAAATTCTAACTGCTTGTATATACTCCCAGTTCCAATGTTGAAAGGTAAATAATGAATAAAGCTGAATTAGTAGAAAAAATTGCAAAAGACGCCGACATTTCTAAAGCATCTGCTGAGCGTGTTTTGAACACATCTATCGAGACAATCATTAAAGCTGTTACAAAAGGTGACAAAGTTCAATTGATCGGTTTTGGTACTTTCGGTTCAGGTAAGCGTGCTGCTCGTACAGGCCGTAACCCAAAGACTGGCGAAGCTATCAAGATTGCTGCAGCTAAGACTGTTAAGTTCACAGCTGGTAAGGCATTCAAAGACGCTGTTAACAAGCGCAAGTAATTTCTCATTCATGAGAAAAAAGGCTGCCTAGGCAGCCTTTTTTATTGCCTATTCGAAAACTCAGGCATGATCATTCATCCAAATCTGCTCAAGCAAATCGATCTGCCAAGCCAGTCAAACCAATTTCTTCCAGAATTTTTGCTTTTCTCTCACTGGCTTTTTTGCCCGGTAAATTTTTTTGCGTTGCAATAATCAATTCGTTTTTCATGGAATGTTCCCAGCCGACCAGTTCTGTGACTGTCACATCAAATCCGTGGGATTCCAGTTGAAGGCATCGCAACACATTGGTAATGTGGCTTCCAAATTCACGTGTATGAATGGGGTGGCGCCAAATTTCAGATAATTCATTTTTTAAAGAGTGTGATTTGGTTTTTCGAAGGCTGGCCGCAACTTCAGCTTGGCAGCAAGGAACCAAAACAACATGTTTGGCATTCTTAGCCAAAGCAAATCGAATGGCGTCATCGGTGGCTGTATTGCAGGCGTGTAAGGCAGTGACGACATCAATCTCGGTGGGTAATGCAGGCGATGCCAAAGATTCTTCAGCACTTAAATGAAGGAATGACATGTTGTCAAAGCGGAGGCGTTTAGCCAACTCTTGAGAGCTTTTGACCAGTTCCTCGCGAACCTCAATGCCATAAATCTGAATCGGCTCTTTTTGTAATTTGCAAAAAAGATCATTCAAAATAAATCCCAAATAGGATTTGCCTGCACCATGATCGACTAGGCTGAGTGATTTTTTTCTGGCCAGAACTTCCTGAAGCAGGGGTTCAATGAATTGAACCAAGTGATTGACTTGTTTTAATTTGCGACGACTGTCCTGATTCAGCTTGCCATCACGCGTCAAAATATGCAGTTCTTTGAGCAACTCAAGCGATTGAGTCGGTCGGATGTCATGTTTTTGGGTAGCAACTTCTCTTTTTTCGTTTGGGGCATTCATATCACTGGCTCAAAGGATTCAAAATCTGGGTTAATTTTAATAAATGACCTGAATGGCCCGTCTAAACTAAACTATAGGGCTATTTGATTGAAAAGCCTATGAATTACAGCAACGATATTGTCCGTGAAGTCGCAAGACGCAGGACTTTTGGCATTATTTCTCACCCTGATGCCGGTAAAACCACTTTGACTGAGAAACTTTTGATGTTCTCAGGGGCCATCCAATTGGCGGGTACTGTGAAGGCTCGTAAGAGCGGACGTCATGCCACTTCGGATTGGATGGAGATTGAAAAGCAACGGGGCATTTCTGTGGCCAGTTCAGTGATGCAATTTGAGTACCGTGATCATGTGGTCAACTTATTGGATACCCCGGGTCACCAAGATTTCTCTGAAGACACTTATCGCGTGTTGACAGCAGTTGACTCTGCCTTGATGGTGATTGATGCCGCCAAGGGTGTGGAAGAGCAAACCATCAAGCTCTTGAACGTGTGTCGCATGCGTCACACACCGATTATTACTTTTGTGAACAAAATGGATCGCGAGACTCGAGATCCCATGGAGTTGTTGGACGAACTTGAGTCAGTTTTGAAAATTGAGTGTGCTCCGGTCACTTGGCCCATTGGTATGGGTAAAAATTTCCGCGGTGTTTACCATTTAATTCGTGATGAGATTCTGCTTTTTGCGGCCGGTAATGACCGTGCCGATCAAGAGTTTGTCGTGATGAAGGGCATTGATAACTCAGACTTGCATCAAATGTTCCCCGATGAAATGGCACAACTCAAGATGGAAGTGGAGTTGGTTCAAGGAGCCTCTCATCCTTTTGACTTGCAACGTTTCTTGAGTGGCCAACAGACCCCTGTATTTTTTGGCTCTGCAATCAATAATTTTGGGGTGCGGGAAATTCTCAATGCTTTGTTAGATTGGGCGCCAGCACCGCGAGAGCGAGATGCAACGGTTCGATCTGTGGATCCTCGTGAAGAAAAATTCAGTGGCTTTGTCTTCAAAATTCAAGCGAACATGGATCCTGCTCACCGAGATCGTATTGCGTTCTTGCGAGTTTGTTCGGGTAAGTTTGAACGCGGCATGAAGATCAATCATTTGCGAATCAATCGTGATGTCAAAGTGTCCAATGTAGTGACCTTCATGGCCTCTAGTCGTGAGCAAGTAGAGGAAGCTTATGCAGGCGACATCATCGGTTTACCCAATCATGGCAATATGCAAATTGGTGATAGCTTTTCAGAGGGCGAGGCTTTGCAGTTCACAGGCATTCCTTACTTTGCCCCAGACTTTTTCAGGGTGGCTAGGATTCGCAATCCAATGAAGATCAAACAATTGCAAAAAGGTTTGCAGCAGCTAGGCGAAGAAGGTGCCGTGCAAGTGTTCAAGCCTGTGAACAGCAGTGATTTGATTTTGGGCGCTGTGGGCGCACTTCAATTTGAAGTCGTTGCCAGTCGCTTGATGAACGAATATGGCGTCGATGCAGTTTTTGATACAGCGAGTATCAACTGTGCGCGCTGGGTGACTTGTGACGATAAAAAAATCATGACTGATTTTCAAAATTCATCCGCTGGGCATCAGTTGGCATTAGATGCCGCTGACAACTTGGCCTATTTAGCGAGTTCTGCCGTGAATCTAAGGGTTACTCAAGAGCGTTGGCCTCAAATTGTCTTTCATGAAACTCGCGAGCATGCGGCCAAGCTTAGTTGACCCAAGATGGCATGAACCCAGTTAAGATTCTCATATGACACAAACTTCAACCAAGCCATCCTTACCCGTTGTGGTGATTGGCGCAGGCTTGGCTGGTCTCACTGTCGCTTTAGAGCTTGCTCAGTCACAACGCGTCATCATCATGGCCAAGCGAGGTTTATCTGAGTCTGCCACGGCTTGGGCTCAAGGCGGTATTGTGGGTGTCTTGGATCAGCAAGACAGTGTGGATGCTCACGTTAAAGATACGGTAGAGGCAGGGGCTGGTTTGGTGGTTGAGGCTGCTGCCAGGTACATAGCCGAACGCAGTGCTGATGCCATTGATTGGTTGGTGACTCAGGGTGTGCCATTTACAACTGATCCGGCAGGTCCCAAAGGTCTTCATTTGACTCGTGAGGGTGGTCACAGTCACCGACGTATTGCCCATGCGGCGGATGCGACAGGTAAGGCCATTCATGAGGTTCTATTGGATAAAGCGAAAGCCCATCCGAACATTCAACTCTTAGAACGTTGGATGGCATTAGATTTGATTACCAATCGCCATTTAAAAAATAAAAAAAATGCTCGCAGTGATCGTTGTTATGGCGTGTACGCATTGGATATTTCTAGCGGCAAGATTGAAGCCATTTCTGCTTCAGCCGTTGTTTTGGCAACGGGAGGTGTTGGTAAGGTGTACCGTTACACCAGCAACCCAGAAACAGCGACCGGTGATGGTATTGCAATGGCTTGGCGTGCAGGTTGTCGTGTGGGCAATATGGAGTTTGTGCAGTTTCATCCAACGTGTT
Source organism: Polynucleobacter sp. (assembly GCA_023257325.1). Lineage (GTDB taxonomy): Bacteria > Pseudomonadota > Gammaproteobacteria > Burkholderiales > Burkholderiaceae > Polynucleobacter. Next base: position 9,322 of record JALRCP010000014.1, read on the forward strand.
TGTATCACCCTCAAGACAGAACTTTTTTAATCACTGAGGCTTTGCGTGGTGAGGGAGCTCAACTCAAGTTACCTGATGGCACGCGATTTATGCCCAGCCACGATGAGCGCGCAGAATTAGCACCCAGAGACATTGTTGCGCGCGCGATTGACTTTGAGATGAAAAAGCATGGCTTGGATTACGTGCTCTTGGATGCAACGCATTTGGGCGACGCCTTTCTGAAGGAGCATTTCCCCACAATTTATGCAAGATGTGCTGCTTTGGGCATTGATATTTCTAAAGAACCTATTCCCGTGGTACCCGCTGCACATTACACGTGCGGTGGTGTGGTCACAGATTTAGAGGGAAAAACAGATTTGCCTGGTTTATATGCCGTGGGAGAAGCCACCTACACCGGATTACATGGCGCCAATCGACTGGCCAGCAATTCATTGCTTGAATGTGTGGTGATTGGTAAATCAGCCGCTGCACAAATTCAACAACATCCCTTAAAAGAGACACCAGAAGTTCCGGCTTGGGACGAAAGCCGGGTTGAGGACGCTGATGAGAGTGTGGTGATTTCCCATAACTGGGATGAGTTGCGATTATTGATGTGGAACTATGTGGGGATTGTTAGAACCAATCGCCGCTTAGAGAGGGCTTTGCATCGCATTGAGCTTTTGCAAAGTGAAGTTCAAGAATATTATGCAAATTTCCGGGTGACCCGAGATTTGCTTGAACTCAGAAATCTATTGAGTTGTGCGGAATTGATTGTTCGTTCAGCTTTGATGCGCAAAGAAAGTCGTGGCTTGCATTTCAGTCGCGATTACCCTCAAAGTTGGACTGTGTCTTACCCCACCATTTTGACGCCTATTAATCGTTACTGAACGCGTAAAGAAAAATCTACCGCAATCACATCTTTGGTGAGCTTGCCAATCGAGATTCGATCAACCCCAGTGGCAGCAATTTCTCTGAGTTGATCTAAGCCAACGCCGCCAGAAGCTTCAAGAAGAGCAGCTCCTTTGGTGATAGCGACGGCTTCACGCATTTGGTCTAAGGTGAAGTTATCAATCAAAATACTTTTGGCTCCAGCATTTAAAGCTTCTTGCAGCTCAGTGAGGGTTTCAACCTCTACCTGAATGTCTACCCCTGAGTTCAGTGCTTGAGCAGCCTTTACCGCAGCTGTCACGCTACCAGCCGCAGCGATGTGATTTTCTTTAATCAAAATACCGTGCCACAAAGCCAAGCGTTGATTTTTGCCACCACCTACAGTCACAGCGTATTTTTGAGCTTGGCGCAAACCTGGAATAGTCTTTCGGGTATCTAAAACAGCGCAGCCTTGAGGGTTGGGGCTAGCCCCCTCAATTGCTTGAACATGCTGGCGGGTGATCGTGGCAGTCCAAGAAAGAGTTTGTAAAAAATTGATAGCAGGGCGCTCAGCAGATAACAAGGCCCGTGGTTTGGCTGTGATTTCGCAAACGGTCGAGTCCTCTTTCATCCAATCACCCTCTTGATAGTGCCACTGGATATTGGATTCTGGATCAAGTTGTTTTAAGCATCCCTCAAACCAAGCTTGGCCACAGAGAACCGCTGCTTGACGCACAATTAATTTGGCTTGAATGACGCCGTCATTTGGAACCAATTGCGCAGTCCAATCCCCAGTGCCAATATCTTCCATTAGTGCGTCTTGAATATTGCGCTTGCGCGCCTCCAACAAGGTTTCGTTGTGATTAAACATAAGTAATTATCTAATTTAAGCAGCGCCGATATTTTTCACAAAGCCATGTTGTGCTTTGGCTAAAAGCTCCGGGTGACTGGCAGTAAAGGAAAGCATTTTTTCAATGCAAGTGATTGCTTGCACTCGAATTGTTTCTTCAATCAATATTTCACCTGATTGATTGAGTAAACAATCCAAAATGCCTTGAAGACCGTTCATCGCCATCCAGGGGCAGTGAGCACAACTTTTACAGGTTGCGCTATTACCAGCTGTGGGAGCTTCAATCAAAATTTTCTCGGGAGCCAATTGGCGCATGCGGTGCAGAATACCTTTGTCAGTCGCGACAATGTATTCTTTGGCACTGCCTTCAACCACTGCTTTGATCATAGCCGAAGTTGATCCCACCACATCAGCCAAATCAACCACATGTGCAGGTGACTCTGGGTGAACCAACACTTGAGCCAAGGGATGTTTCTTTTTGAGTGTTTCTAACTCAATCGCTTTGAATTCATCGTGAACAATGCAGTGACCTTCCCAAAGCAACATGTCCGCGCCAGTCTGATCTTGAATGTATCGACCCAAGTGGCGATCGGGTGCCCACAATATTTTTTTACCCGCTTGGTGTAATTGATGAACGATTGCCAAAGCGCAGGAGCTGGTCACCATCCAATCGGCCCTGGCTTTCACTGCCGCACTTGTATTGGCATACACCACGACCTCACGATCGGGGTGGGCGTCACAAAATTGATTAAAGTCTTCTGCTGGGCAGCCCAAATCTAGAGAGCAGGTAGCATCAAGATCTGGCATGAGAACAGTTTTTTCTGGGCTCAAAATTTTGGCGGTTTCCCCCATGAACTTCACACCCGCTACGATCAACTTTTTAGCGGGATGATTTTTTCCAAAACGAGCCATCTCCAAAGAGTCAGCCACAAAGCCACCCGTTTCCCAGGCCAAGTCTTGAATGTCGCCATCAACGTAATAGTGAGCCACTAACACCGCGTTTTGACGAGTTAATTCAGATTTAATCGCTTGAATTACCTGCTTTTTTTCTTCTGTTTCAAGAGGTTTGGGCGTTTTTGCCCAAGCTTGTGCAATGCAAGTTGCCCCAGAAGCATCTTGTTTGGGGTAATCAAATAATTCTGTGTTCATGTATGAATATTAAGGCAATTTTCCAAATTGCCCCTAAAGCCAATTGAGCCAGATTCAAATTGGATTAGACTATTCACTATAGATTTAAAATAAGTCAGTCTTTGGAGACATCTATGTTTGGCAAAAGAAAATCAAATCTACTAATACCTACCAATGAACGGTTTGATACCTTGATTGGTAAAACCTCTGAAATCTATGGTCGCATGGTCGTGGGAGAGAGCTTGCGCATTGATGGCAAGGTGGTCGGTAATATTGAAAGCGAAGAAAATTCTAAAGTCACTGTGGCCATTGGCGAGAGTGGCGAGGTGATCGGGGATATTTTTGCGCATCGCGTGATGATTGCTGGTAAGGTGGAGGGAAATATTTATGCCACAGAGCGTGTCGAGTTTCATCAAACAGCTCAGGTTCGTGGTGATGTGACCTATGGCTCTATCGGTATTGAGCATGGTGCAAAAGTCTTAGGTTTGGTGATTCAGCAAGTGGATAAAAAGACTGCCAATCAAGCCAGTGATTTAATTCGTGCCGTTCAAGATAAGCGTTAATTCAAGCTCAACCAAAGAAAAAGGCTCAGTGAATTGAACTGAGCCTTTTTTCTATGAAACTCTCGATGACGACTTGATCACTTGCGTTTTAAATCGCCCTTCACAGTGCCACCACGCTGAATGGTGATGCTGCTGTAAGTGATCGCACCATCAACCGTGGCGCGGCCACCAATCACAATGTCACGACAACTCACGGTACCTGCTAGTCGACCTTTGACGTTGATGCTGTCAGCACTGACTGTGCCATCAACGTAGCCATTGGCGCCAATCAAAAGAGTTTGTACTGCTAAGTTGCCTTTGAAGGTACCGTCTACAGTGATTGAGCCACCAGACTTCATGTCGCCCGTGAACTCAAAACCTTCACTGATGATGGAAGGTTTTAGTGAAGTCAAAGAGTTCTGTTGAGGTGCGCTTTCTTCTGTTGCGTTGTTTTCAATAGATTCAGAAGAATCGTTTTGCTCTGCTGAAAATTCAGAATTTTCATTCTCTGTTTTTTTACCAAACATATTCTTTCCTTAACGAAAACTTAAGAAGCGCTGTAACCGCTGTCAGACTTGAGAAGATTACCTTGTAGATCGCCACCTTTTTCAATTTCAATTTCAGCGTACTGCACGGTGCCAATCACCTTGCCGGTGGAACGAATAAACAGAGATTTTTTAGCGGAAAGGTTATCGTGGATCTCGCCACGTACGTCGACGACTTCAGCAGTCACTTTACCTTTAAGAACACCTGTGCTGCCCACAAGAATTTCACGAGCGGTCAATTCACCCTCAATCGTGCCAGAAATAGAGGCAATATCAGGAACCACAAAAGTACCTGTTAATTTCACGCCCTCGCCAACTGTCAGGCAACCATTTTGATTGTTATCCGCCATAAAACCCCCTAAAAAATGATTAAATTGTCATATTGGGCAAATTTTACAGCGAATATGCCTCTCTCAAGGTAGAATCCGCACCCGGAGGGAAATTTATGCAAAGAGTGATGTTGCGAGCCAAATTACACCGCGTCACGGTGACAGAGGCTGATTTAGAGTACGAAGGTTCATGTGGGATCGATGAGGATCTCATGGAGGCTGCTGACATGCGCGAGTTTGAGCGCATTGAGCTCTATAACATCAACAATGGCGAACGTTTTTCGACCTACATCATTAAAGCTGCGAGAGGTTCAGGGGCTATCTCTTTGAACGGTGCTGCTGCTCGTAAAGCTCATGTAGGTGATTTACTGATTATTTGCACATATGGCCCGATGTCCGAAGCGGATGCAAAGTCTTTTGTTCCCAAAGTCGTCCTGGTCAATGAGCAAAACAAAATTAAAGAAATCAAAAAAATTACGATTTAACTCAAATCAATCATTTGAAATCAGTAGTCGATAAAAAAGGCAGCCAAGGCTGCCTTTTGTTTTGTATCCGATAGGATGGTTCTACAAGATCATAGAGAACCATTAAAACGGCATCTTGGCATCCGGTTTAACGGCCAAGAAAACTTGCTTAAATTCAGCCTGAATTCTTTCAATCGCTGCTTGTGTATCAGCTTCAAATCGCATCACCACAATCGGCGTTGTATTTGAAGGGCGCGCCAAGCCAAAGCCATCGACGTATTCCACGCGTACCCCATCAATGGTGTTGACCGATTGCGCAGAGCCAAACAAAGATTGGTGACCTGTTGCTACTTTAGCTTTGATTGTGTCCAATAAGGCAAACGCTTCACCCTCTGCGCACGGCATTTGAAGTTCAGGTGTACAGATGGCGTTGGGCAGGCTTGTTAATGTGGCGTTGAGATCTTTCTCTGCGCTCAGAATCTCTAGTAAGCGCGCGCCCGTATAAAGTCCATCATCAAAACCATACCAGCGATCTTTAAAGAAAATGTGACCACTCATTTCTCCAGCCAATGGAGCGCCTGTCTCTTTGAGCTTTGCTTTGACCAAAGAATGACCTGTTTTCCACATCAGGGGCACGCCACCTGCAGCCTGCACATAAGTTGCTAGATTGCGGGTGCATTTCACGTCATAAATAATTTGAGCGCCAGGGTTACGAGATAAAACATCTTTGGCAAATAACATCATTTGTCGATCAGGGAAAATCACTTCCCCATTTTTAGTCACAACACCCAAGCGATCGGCGTCACCATCAAAAGCCAAACCAATTTCGTTGTCACTGGTTTTTAAATTCTGAATCAGGTCTTGAAGATTTTCGAGGTGAGCAGGATCGGGGTGATGGTTGGGGAAAGTCCCATCAACCTCGCAAAACAATTCTTGCACTTCACAACCTAGTTCGCGAAACAATCGACCTGCAAATGCACCACCCACGCCATTGCCACAATCAACCGCGATCTTGATTTTTCTTTTGAGTTTGATATCGCCCACAATGCGTTGCAAATATTCAGGAAAAATATTGTGTTCTGAGCGAGTACCTTGACCACTTGCAAAGTTCTTCGCAACAATACGTTCACGCAAAGCTTGAATTTGTTCACCATAAATGGCCAAGCCACCTAAAACCATTTTGAAGCCGTTGTAGTCAGGTGGATTATGACTACCAGTAATCATGATGCCTGATTTGGCTTGTTGGCCTTGGATGGTGATGTTTGTTCCAAAGTACACCATGGGAGTCGCAACCACTCCTAAATCAATCACATGAACGCCCACCGATAGGAGACCCTCTGTGAGACCTTGCATCAAAGCAGGGCCTGATAGACGTCCATCGCGACCGACAACGCAGGTGTTCTCGCCAATATCACGCATGGCACTACCAAATGATTGACCAATTAAATAAGCGATGCTGGGATCTAAGGTCTTATCAATGACACCACGAATGTCATACGCTTTAAAAATAGAAGGAGAGAGTTCCATGAGATTTTGAAAATTTAAGAGTTAAGCCACCGAATGCGTGCCGCTGTGATTTCATCTATACCCTCTAAGCTTGGGTTTTCGCCTTTCAAAGCGGCTTGAATGGGTTTGGCCAATTTCTTACCCAGTTCTACACCCGGTTGATCAAAGCTATTTAAGTTCCAAATGGCGCCCAAGCAAATGGCTCGATGTTCATACAAAGCGAGCAAAGCCCCCAAGTGATAAGCATCTAACTTGGGTAACCAAATCAGGTTGCTAGGGCGTCCGCCTGGGCAAGAGTCATAGGCAAATTCTTCTTTGGAGCCATTGGCCAAAGCTTGAGCTTGTGCCAAGCAATTGGCCACCAAGGATTGATGATGTTCTTTGGCTTCGGGCAAATCGCTCATGGGTTGTTTGATGGCAATGAAGTCCACAGGAATGATTTGATTGCCTTGATGAAGCATTTGGAAGTAACTGTGTTGAGAGTTGCTGCCAGCGCTACCAAATACCACTGGAGAGGTTGGGTCGCACGTTTGACCATCTAAAGTCACCGTTTTGCCATGACTTTCCATTTCTAATTGTTGAAGCCATTCAGGTAAGAAGCGTAAAGCGTGTGCATAAGGAACGATGGCTTTGGCGGTGATGCCATGTTTTTGTTGGTTATGAATCAAAGTCAAAGCCAAAATCAAAGGCATGTTCTCTTGGGCGTCAGCATTTAAAAAGTGCTGATCCATCGCATGCGCACCCGCTAAAAACTCTTTAAAGGTATCAAAGCCAAATTTGATTGCAATTGGAAAGCCCACCGCAGACCATACTGAAAAGCGTCCACCTACCCAATCCCAGAATGGATAGATATTTTCAGGCGCGATACCAAATTCTGCTGCTGCTTTGGGATTTGCCGTAATGCCAATCAGGCACTTTTTCAGTTGTGATGGAGAAACTTGGTGAAGTTTCAACCAATTGATTACGGTTTGAGCATTCCGAATGGTTTCGAGGGTTGTGAATGTCTTTGAGGTGATTAAAACTCGCGTGCTACGCGGTTGTGCTTTGGCGAGTGCGGTCGCCAATTCGGCGCTATCAACGTTCGCTACAAAGTGCAGGCGAATCGATTTACTGTCTTTCGGATTAACCTGATACAAGGCATCGCAGACCAAGCGAGGCCCCCAGTCTGAGCCTCCAATGCCCAAGCAAATGACATCTGTGATGCCAATCAGTTGGTTACAAAAACCTTCAATTCGCTGCCAAACTCCTTTGACCAAAGGCATCACATCTTCGCCATTGACGGTCATGGCTTGATTGGAGAGATTGCGTAAAGCTGGATGGAGGGCGGCACGCCCCTCAGATTGATTGATGGCGCTACCTGAGAAAATAGCATCTCTTCTTTTGAAGACCTCTTTGGATAAAGCCATATCAATGAGTTGACGCCACTGAGAGTCATCAATTTTTTGATATGCCGTATCTAAAACAAGGTCTACAGCGCTAATTAATTTGGACATTTGCCAATTTTAACAAGGTCATATGACGTAAAAGTGAAAAAAATCGCCCTTCAGTTTCAGATACCTCTATAATCACGGCTGTTTTGGAAGCTTGGCAGAGTGGTTGAATGCAGCAGTCTTGAAAACTGCCGAGGATGCGAGTCCTCCGTGAGTTCGAATCTCACAGCTTCCGCCAATACCAAAAACCTCCCTGCAGCAATGCTTGGGAGGTTTTTTATTTGAGGAATAGCATCTGCAAATCGTTCAAATACTGCAACCCCAATGGTGACGGTTTGATGGTTCTGGGGTCTTCATCTAGCAGCCCCTTGGCTAGAGCTTTTCCGAGCATGCCGTTGATTTGTGCCAAATCTAAGCCAGTTCTTTCCTGAAATTGGGGGGTTGGTACACCATCAACCAGCCTCAATACATTGAGCATGTATTCAAAGGGCAGATCTTCTTTGCTTAGCAATCGTTCTTCAATTAAGGCATGTCCATCGGCAAACATCTTTTGCATATATGACTCAGGGTGGCGTTCATTGGTTTGTCTGGCAATTTGATTGTGAGCAGAGATCTTCCCATGTGCTCCTGCGCCAATACCGATGTAATCGCCAAATTGCCAATAATTCAAATTATGTTGGCAACGTTGCCTATTCTTGGCATAGGCCGAAACCTCATAGCGTTCATAACCGCTGGCTTTTAACTTGTCCATTAATACATCGAGCATCTCAAAAGCACTATCGTCATCGGGCAGTGCCGGTGGGTACTTGGCAAACAATGTATTGGGCTCGAGCGTTAGGTGGTAGAGCGAGAGATGAGCAGTATTAAAGGACAGTGCGATATCAAGGTCTGCGATAGCTTCGGACACTGTTTGGTTGGGTAATGCATACATCAAATCAATATTGACTTGATCAAACAAATCCATGGCTGAGCTAATCGCAATTTTTGCTTGCGCAGCATCATGGATGCGACCTAAAGCTTTGAGCTTTTCATCATTGAAGCTTTGGATACCCAAAGAAATACGATTAACACCACTATTGGCAAAGCTTTTAAATTTTTCGATTTCAAAAGTGCCAGGGTTTGCTTCCATGGTGATTTCAGCATCAGCGTTGACTGGCAACAAAGCTCGTATATCTGAGAGGAGTTGATCTAAGCCGGCAGGGGACAAAAGGCTAGGTGTTCCCCCACCAATAAAAATCGTGTGTACTCTGCGACCCCAAACTTTTGGCAACACACTTTGCAAGTCTAGTTTTAATGCTTCGAGATATCTCTTTTCGTCAAACCCTTGCCCAGCAGTATCCCCATCCTTGATTTGGTGAGAATTAAAGTCACAGTAGGGGCATTTTTTAATGCACCAAGGTATGTGTACGTAAAGCGATAGAGGTGGTAAAGAGCTCAGCATAAGTTTGGGCTGATTCTTTGTTGTATCTCTAGTAATTGTTTCTTAAGTGCTGTGCCGCGTTGGCTCACACTATTTTTTTCATGAGCGATTAACTCAGCCGCTGTCTTCCCTAATTCAGGAACGAAGAAGAGTGGGTCGTAACCAAATC
>JALRCP010000028.1 GCA_023257325.1 Polynucleobacter sp.
AATCAAGCAGGTGCGCCAAGCGGTGATAATGCTAAGCCTAAAGACGACAATGTCGTTGACGCTGATTTCAAGGAAGTTAACGACAAGAAGTAAGGAATTGTTTTGGCTAACAAGCGCGACTTTTACGATGTTCTGGGTGTAGCTCGGAATGCCACTGACGATGAGATTAAAAAATCTTATCGAAAGTTGGCCATGAAGTATCACCCAGATAGAAACCCAGACAGCAAAGAGGCTGAAGCAAAATTCAAAGAAGCCAAAGAGGCTTACGAGATGCTATCGGATCCTCAAAAACGAGCTGCTTATGATCAATATGGTCATGCAGGCGTTGATCCTAATATGGGCGGGTTTGGTGGCGCTGGTGCCCAAGGATTTGGTGGTTTCGGCGATGCTTTTGGTGATATTTTTGGCGATATCTTTGGGGGTGGTGCCCGCGGTGGTCGTGGTGGTCCTCAGGTCTATCGTGGTGCCGACTTGCGTTACAGCATGGAAATCACTTTGGAAGAAGCGGCCCATGGTCATGAGACGCAAATCCGAGTTCCCAGTTGGTCTAATTGTGACCATTGTGGTGGAGAAGGGGCTGAACCCGGTTCTAAGGTAGAAACTTGCGGCACTTGCCATGGCTCTGGTCAGGTAAGGGTGTCACAAGGTTTCTTTTCGATGCAACAAACTTGCCCACGTTGCAGTGGTTCAGGAAAACATATTCCCAAACCTTGTAAAAAATGTCATGGTGCTGGTAAGACAAAATCTCAAAAAACCTTGGAAGTCAAAATTCCTGCCGGTATCGATGATGGCATGAGGATTCGTTCTGCAGGGAATGGTGAGCCGGGTGTCAATGGCGGCCCCAGTGGCGATCTTTATGTGGAAGTTCACATCAAGCCGCACTCAGTCTTTGAAAGAGATGGCGACGATCTTCATTGTCAAATGCCGATTTCATTTGTAGAAGCTGCTTTAGGTGGCGAAATTCAAGTGCCGACTTTGTCCGGTAAAGCCAGCTTTGAAGTTCCAGAGGGAACTCAAAGTGGGCGTACATTCAGATTAAGATCAAAAGGCATTAAGAGTTTAAGAACTGCTTTACCCGGTGACTTGTACATCCATGTTCAAGTAGAAACACCTGTGAAATTAAATCAGGCGCAAAAAGACTTGCTCAAGCAGTTTGAAGAAAGTTTGCAATCAGGTGGCGCGAAACACAATCCGCAACAAAAAGGTTGGTTGGATCGCGTTAAAGATTTCTTTAACTAGCCATCAATCAAGATTTGAAACCATGTTCAGGGCCGGGGAACTTCCCCGCCTTGACATCGCTGATATATTGCTTGAAAGCTGCCTCTATAGAAGCATGACCTTCAAGGAAGTTTTTTACAAACTTAGGACTTCTTCCAGGGAATGCCCCAAGCATGTCGTGCATGACCAAGACCTGACCAGAGCAGTCGGGGCCTGCTCCAATACCAATCGTTGGTATTTGAATTGACTCCGTCACTTTTTTGCCTAGTTCTGAGGGGATGGCTTCAAGCACCAAAAGTTGTGCTCCGGCCGCCTGTAAGGCTTTGGCATCATTGATTAAAGTCTCGGCTGCTTGCGTTGTTTTGCCTTGAACTTTAAATCCGCCCAAAGTATGAACAGATTGGGGTAGAAGTCCCAAGTGCGCACAAACAGGCACACTCCGCTCAACTAAATAATGAACAGTTTCAGAAAGCCATGAACCTCCTTCTAACTTAACCATGTGAGCGCCCGCACGCATGAGGAGGGCAGCATTTTCCATGGCTTGTGCAGGGGATGCATAGGTGCCAAATGGCATGTCAGCAATTAAGAAGGCCGACTCATTTCCTTTGGCAACACAATGGGTGTGCACACAGGTGATTCGATCACCGTAGCACCAGCGATGACTTTGACTGATGTTGAGTCTCAAAAGCTGCGCGATTTATCGATGGACATTATTCGCGAGGTGGGCGTGGCTACAGGTGGTTGCAACATTCAAT
>JALRCP010000091.1 GCA_023257325.1 Polynucleobacter sp.
TCAGCAATCAAAACTTGTTCGTTCGCCATCAACTATTACGTTTCGTTTCAACAAAAAAAAATGGGCATATAGCCCATATTCCTAAACAAAAAGAACATGCCCGACCTACGTTGAACGCAACTTTAGCCGGAACTACTAAACGTTTGAATTATATAAGAACTTGACCAAACTGCCAAGTGATAACCCTTGCGTATTAGGTCAATTTAAGTGGGTTTTGAGAATTTTTTACCGAATTTGCCCCCTGATTTACCTCCAGATGAGCGATTTTGACCCGATCCTGAGCGACCCGACCCGTGACCTGGGCCCTTTTTGCCAAATTTCTGGCCAGATCGGGGTTTATCAGTACCCCCGCCAAATGCACTGCCATGGTGCACACCGGCTTGGCTGTCTTCATCCCGTCGTTGGCCAAATCCGCCAGATCGACCACCCTGGCCCGGCTTACCACGACCACCGCCATTTTTACCCTTGAATTTGCTACCCCGGTCATCAGCATGACCCTGAGCAAAACGATTGGCATGAGAGGCCTGTCTCAAGGCATCTTTGGATCCCCAATAGGAAACAGAGGTTTGCATTGGGTCTGGTTGACCGCCTGAGAATTCACGATGCTGACCGCGCTGACCACCTTCTCTTGGGTCGCGACGTGGTTTGTCGCCCATGCCTTGAGGCACTTTGAGACCCGCCATTTTCATGAGCTGCACAATTTGATCGCTCGGCACTTCTTCCCAGCGACCTCGTCGCAATCTTGGAGGCAAAACAAATAAACCATAACGGGTACGAATCAAACGCGACACAATATGACCCACAGCTTCAAACATACGTCGCACTTCTCGATTGCGTCCTTCTGTCAAAGCTACGTGATACCAACGATTTGCACCTTCACCGCCACCGCTGACCAAACGTAAAAACTTCGCGACACCATCATCCAGTTGAATGCCCGTCTTTAATAACTTTTCTTGTTCAGGTTCTAAGTCGCCCAAGATTCGAGCCGCATACTCACGCTCGACGCCATATCGAGGATGCATCAAGCGATTCGCCAACTCACCTGAAGTTGTAAATAAAAGCAAACCTTCAGTATTGAAGTCCAAACGTCCGACCGCAATCCAACGACCTTGCTTGGCTTTGGGCAAACGATCAAATACGGTTGGACGACCTTCTGGATCGGATTGACTCACAATCTCTCCAGCCGGCTTGTGATACAAGATGACGCGCGGCGGTTTGGTTTGAATCTTACGATGAACCATCTTCCCGTTGATTCTGACTTGATCGGTTGGTCCGACTCGTTGCCCAATATGAGCTGGCATGCCGTTTACTGAGACACGGCCTTGAATAATCAAGTCTTCCATATCTCGGCGCGAGCCCATACCAGCGTCCGCTAATACTTTATGTAATTTGACTGTGTCTTCGTCGAAGCCTTCTTCATCCACATCATCTAAATCAGACCAAACTTCGTCACGCAAACTTAATGGCAGCTCATCCACGCTAGAAAATTGCAAACCGGGAGTAGCAGGCTCAGGCTCTTGAGATTCAGAAGCTTCTTTGTCTTCCGAGTCTGGATTTTCTGCTTCTAATTCAGCCAAAGTTTGCGCCACCATGTCGTGGGTCACTTCGGGCTCAACTTCCGGCGCGTCCAAAGTGGCATCAAATTCACCCGATACCACTGAGGCAAACAATGCTTGGCTTTCTTCACTCACGGGGCTAACTTTGGCTTCTTGGTGACGATCTTGATGGCGTGACTGATGAGGACGACTTCCTTTTTGATGGCGCTGACCGCGAGGGCGCATTGATTCAGATGCACCTTCGCCATCAGCATCAGAAGATTCCCCGGCTTGAGTAACTAAAGGCTCTCCAGTCATAGGATCAACGGCGGAAGTTTTTTCACCACGTGGACGGAACTTTCCCCGACCTTTATTGAATGGTCCGCGCCCATATTTTTTTGGACGACGCTCCCCACCTTCTGAATCTCCTTCAGAAGGTTCTCGAGTAGCCCCCTCATGGGCGCTGGAATGGTTTGATTCCGTTGCAGGAACAGGCTTATCGGATTCGAATTCTGGATGGGTCATTATTGTTCTTTATTTGAGTCAAGGTCATCTGCTTGTGATGACTGACTTGTCTCAATCGTGTCAGGCTCTGAAGCTGAAGTTGTCTCCACCACATCAATCACTTCAGTATTGGCAACATCTCCTTCAAACTCAATCACACGCTGAGCTACAGATTCAGCTTGAGCACTGGCGTCATCCAACATAGGAAGCTCTTGCAATGTAGTCAAACTTAAATCATTTAAGAATTGGCGGGTAGTTGCGTACAAACCTGGACGCCCCACAGTTTCTTTATGACCGACCACTTCAACCCAACCACGATCCTCCAATTGCTTGATGACATTTGAGCTGACCGTCACACCACGAATCTCTTCGATTTCTCCGCGTGTAACAGGCTGTCGATAAGCAATGATGGCCAAGGTTTCCATCACTGCTCTTGAATACTTCGGTGGTTTTTCTGGAGTCAAACGATCCAAATATTCCCGCATCGCCAAACGACTCTGAAAACGCCAACCAGTCGCCAACTCCAATAACTCCATGCCTCGATTCTCCCAATCTGATTGCAATTGAGCCAAAGCTTCATTAATTTCCGGAGCCGAAATTTCTTCGATGAATAAACGACGCAAGTCATTCATGGTCATGGGTTCATCTGCACATAAGAGTGCAGTTTCAAGCACCAGCTTGAGCTGTTCTGGAGTCATAAATTTAAAAAGGGAAGCTAATTTATATTTGGGTTAAGGATGACTGGCTCATAGACACCAGCAATCACATCGTTATTTTTTTAACCAACTAGGTAGGCATTGTAATTCAAAGTTGAGCCAATGCAAAAACCGCCTTTTAAAAGTGCATCGGGTAAGGTCAAGGCACGGTACAAACCAATCACACCGGTCAAGCCCATCAAGGCTGCTACCAAGTAGCGCGCCCAGGCTTGATGCCCCCAACTGGCTAATCTGGCTGAAAATCCAGATATTAATAAAAGATTCGGAAGAGTCCCCAAGCCAAATGCCAGCATCAACAAGGCCCCAGAGTACCCATCTCCTGACAAAAATGCCAACGGCAAAACGCTATAAACCAAGCCACAAGGAACCAAACCCCAAATCATGCCCACTAAAAAATGGGGGCGAGACCCCTTCTTTTGGAGTAATTGAGTGATTTTCGACCATAATTTGACAGTTTTGGTATTCAACCAAACCTCCCAAGTACTTGTTTTTGCTTTACTTTGTGTCAATACTCGGTAGGCTTGAAATAAAAATATCAGGGCGGCCAAGGCAAATAGAGCCCTTTGCACTGGCATCCAACCCTGTTGCCACAATGGCAAACCCAGGACCCCAGCCAAGCTTCCGAGCAAAACATAGGTCGAAATCCGCCCCAAGTGAGTTAAAAACTGCTGATAAATGAGGCGAGCTTTGGGTACTAGCTCGACGGTGGCGACTATATTAGTGACCTCAACTCCCTCTACCTTTTGAGAAGGAGGGTCTTTTTTGACTCGCTCTAGACCCGCGGCAATCCCGCCACACATCAAGGCACAATGCCAACCGCTGACCAAGGCCCCGAAGAATATTGTCAAAAATAGCGCTGAAGTGACCATACTTACCAGGAATTCCTAAGTGGCAATGTTAAAGGCGAAGTTATAGAATAGTATCAATATTGATATCTAGACTTTGATATAAAACAAACATTCATGAATCGCATCACCACTGACTCCTCAAATAAATGCTCAACATGCGTTTTGGGACAGTTTTGTCTGCCAGTTGGATTATCCAATGAAGACATTGATAAGGTGGATACATTAGTCACTGAAAAAATTAGACTTAAAAAAGGTGATGCGCTTTACCGCCAAGGCGAACCACTGACAGCCGTTTATGGCATCAAGTTTGGCACCTTAAAAACTGAATACGCCCTCCCCGATGGACGGGAGCAAATCACAGGCTTTCACTTGCCTGGAGAAATGTTGGGGTTAGATGGCATCGGTGACAATCATTACCAATCCAATGCGATTGCTTTGGAGGACAGCGAAGCTTGCGTGGTGCGATTTGCCGATTTTGAAACATTGGCAAGACAGATCCCATCGCTACAACAACAATTTCATCGCATCTTGAGCCGAGAGCTCACACAAGATCAAAGGCATTTATTGTCTTTGGGCAGTTTACGAGCTGAAGAACGTTTGGCGAGCTTCTTACTCAATTTATCCGATCGCTTGGCTGCTCGTGGTTATTCTCCTGTTGAGTATCACTTGCGCATGAGTCGAGAAGAGATTGGCAGTTATCTTGGTATTCAGCTAGAGACCGTCAGTCGTTTATTTTCACGCTTCACAGACTCAGGTCTCATTCAAATCAAACAAAGACACATCAAACTCGTTGACATGAATGGCTTACTGGAATTGGCGGGTAAATCAAGCGCCATTCATTGTCCCCATAGTGCTTAAGAATTTGGCTTCAATGCCAAGAACCCGCATAAAAACTCATGACTCATTGAGTGATTGATTTAACAACTCATTCAGTCAATAAAAAAGCAGCTTCTTGAGCTGCTTTTTTATTGTGGCAATTTAATCCAAAGACCCGGTACTTTTCTAAAGTAAGCCACCATCGGCTTTTTCATTCAAATCACACAACGAACCCGGCAAGATGTAAAGGGTCAAGGCACTGGATAAAGCGCACAAAAACCAAAAGATAAAGAAACCAACCGTGTATACAGCTTCATTTGAAGCATCAATCGGCTGATCAAAAAAGATCAAATCTTCCGGATGAATCATGGTGAAAAAAATCCCTTCAGCAATACCACCTACCAAGAATGATGGCCACAAAATCCACATCCATAAACGGCACTTCATTTGTTCACCTGTTCAATTTTTAAACCTTGTTTAACTACGCCTTCACGAATCGTTTGATCCACATCTTGCGTGAATGCAAACCAAATCGTGATGGCAGCTCCAACTGCGCCAATCGCTGGACCACTGATAATTAACCATGGCCACAACTGTTTCCACCAAGGTTTATTGTTCGTTTCATTAGACATGATCAGCTCCTTACTTTGCTTTATCGCGGAACAATAAAGCTTGATTTTTCGTCACGTACGCGAATCGCTTTTGAGGCATTCGGACCATCTTCCACAGCTTCAATATCAAAATGAATTGGATGCGTACCTGTTTGAACATCGCCAATAGCTACTCGGACTTTAACAGGTATCAATAGATTACTAGAGGGCTTGACCACCAACTCACCAATCTCTTTACCCTGAGAGCTTAAGATTTGCATACCAGGTAGACCTGTGGCAACCACGTTAACTTTCATGGGATTCTCAGAAGAGTTCATGATTTGTAAGCGATAAACGTTTTCAATCTTGGTACCCTCAATCTCCCTTGCCAAAGCACCACGATCTCGCATCACATCCACTCTCAATGGATTACGCAGGAATACTGAAGTAGCAAAAGCCACCAACAGAACCGACATGATGCCGATATAAATTAAAACACGCGGCCTAAAAATATAGTGACGAGCCTTCTTGTTATCCATGTGCTCTAACATGGCACGCTCAGAGGTATAACGAATCAAACCTCTGTCATATCCAACTTTATCCATCACCTGATTACACGCATCGATACAAGCGCCACAACCGATACACATGTACTGCAAACCATCACGAATATCAATGCCGGTAGGACAAACTTGCACACAAATACTGCAATCCACACAATCACCTAGGCCCAACTCTTTATGATTGGCTGCTTTTGAACGACTGCCTCGTGGGTCACCACGAGTCTTATCGTAGGTCACCACAAACGTATCTTTATCCACCATCACGCTTTGGAAGCGTGCATATGGGCACATGTATTTGCATACTTGCTCACGCATGAAGCCCGCATTGCCCCATGTTGCGAAGCTGTAAAAAAGTAACCAGAAAGCTTGCCAAGGACCTAGAGTGAATGCAATGACTTCAGCACTGAGCACTTTGATGGGAGTGAAATACCCCACAAATGTGAAACCTGTCCAAAGCGCAACGATTACCCATAAAGAATGCTTGGTGAGCTTGATGCGCCACTTTTTAAAACTCCATGGCCATTCTTCACCATCTAAGCGGATACGAGCAAAACGATCCCCTTCGATCTTGCGCTCGATCCACATGAAAATTTCGGTATAGACCGTTTGTGGGCAAGCATAGCCACAGAATAAGCGGCCTGCTACAGCCGTGAACAAGAACAAAGCCAAAGCTGAAAGAATCAGCAAGAGTGTCAAATAAATAATATCTTGAGGCCATAAAACCAAACCAAAGATATAGAACTTACGAGAGACCAAGTCAAATAAAACAGCTTGACGATCATTCCAAGTGACCCATGGAAGACCATAAAATAAAATTTGGGTGGCCAGAATTAAAACGACCCGCCACTTGGCAAAAACCCCACTCACTGAGCGGGGGTAGATTTTGCGTCTTACTTCATAAAGAGAAAGCTCAACGGTATTTTGTGAGCCTTCTTCCACTAAAAAATCATTCGACATTATTTACTGGCTTTTTCTTTGACGTTGGATAAACCCCAAACATACGCAGTTAACAAATGAATTTTTTCAGGGGTCAGAATAGTTTCATGAGCAGGCATCATGCCGTTACGCCCTTTTAAAACTGTTTCAATAATCGTTGCTTCAGAACCACCATATAACCAAACCTTATCGGTTAGATTAGGTGCGCCCATCGCGGTCATCCCTTTACCATCACCACCATGGCAAGCAGCACAGTTGGCTTTATAAACTTCAGCGCCACGTCCTACTTTAATTTGGTCTGCTGCCAAACCTGAAAGGCTACGAACATAATTAGCTACATCACTCACTTGGGTACTTTCTAGGTGAGCAAATGGAGGCATCACACCAGCACGTCCGGCAATCAAAGTAGTCTTGATATCTTGTGGCTCACCACCGTATAACCAATCGGTATCAGCCAAATTCGGGAAACCTTTTGAACCACCAGCATCTGAACCATGACACTGAGCACAGTGATTTAAAAATAAACGCTGCCCCATTTCTTTAGCTGCAGGATCTGCCGCAACTTGCTTCACATCCATGCTCATGTATTTGGCATACACGGGCTTAAGTTGTTGGTTGGCTTGCACCACAGAGGCTTCATGTGCACCACGAGTTGAATAACCTAAAGTACCTTCATAAGTACCCATACCTGGATATAGAACCAAATAAACAATGGCAAAGACACAGGATAAAAGGAACATCCACATCCACCAACGCGGCAAAGGATTATTTAATTCGCGCAAGTCGTCATCCCAAACATGACCCGTATCAGCCACTGAACCATCTGGCTTGTAAGTCACATTGGTTTTACGTTGCGAAAATAACAAATACAAGCACCAAACAATGCCCACGCCAGTTACTAGCGCAATGTATACACCCCACCCACTATTGAAAAAATCACTCATGATTGATCCTTCTTATCGTCCTTCTTGTATTCATCTGGGAGACTAAATGGCAACTGTGCCGACTCTTCATTTGCAGCGCGACGATTAGCAGACCAAGCCCACCAAACGATGCCCACAAAAAACACCAAACCAAGAATGGTTGATGTGGCTGATAGATACGGCACGATGTTTTCCATTACGTTCTCTTGTATTTAATTACTTAGCTGCTGTGGTTTTGACAGGATCAACCGCACGGCGATTAGTTCCCAACCCTTGCAAATAAGCAATCAATGCATCTTCTTCAGTTTTACCTTCAAGCTCTTTCGGGCCATTCGCGATTTGTTCTTCCGTGTATGGAACGCCCAAACGACTCAAGGCTCTCATGTGCGCTGAAATATCGCCCACATTACTGGCTGGCGCTTTGGCTAACCATGGGTAACCAGGCATGTTGGACTCTGGGACCACATCGCGTGGATTACGCAAGTGAATGCGATGCCAATCATCAGAATAACGACCACCTACACGAGCTAAATCAGGGCCCGTTCTTTTTGAACCCCATAAAAATGGGTGATCAAAGACAGACTCGCCCGCCACTGAGTAAGGACCATAACGCTCAGTTTCTGAACGTAAAGTACGGATGTGCTGTGAATGGCAACCTAAACAACCTTCACGTTGATACACATCTCGACCAGCCAAACGAAGTGCTGAAAACGGAGTGACGCCATCAGCAGGTTTGGTGGTTGAGTGCTGGAAAAATAATGGCACGATTTGCACCAAGCCAGCAATGGCCACCACAAAAATAGTCATCACAATCAACCAGCCAGCATTGCTCTCTAGCGTATTGTGAGAGAAGAATTTTTTATTATCAGACATGAAATCTCTCCTTAAGCTTAGTGAGCCGCTGCAACAGCAACAGTTGGAATCGGGGCATCTTCAAACTTCTTGTTTTGAATTGTTTTCAAAACGTTGTAGGCCATCACAAACATGCCTGACAAGAAGCACAAACCACCCAATAAACGAATCATGTAAAACGGATACGTTGCCTTCACAGATTCAACGAAGCTGTATGTCAAAGTACCGTCCGGTTGGAAGGCTCTCCACATCAAACCTTGCATCACACCTGCAATCCACATCGCAGCGATATATAAAACCACGCCAATCGTAGAGATCCAGAAATGCAATTCGATTAACTTCGTGCTGTGCATTTCTTTTTGACCGACTAAACGAGGAATCAAGTAATACATTGAACCAATTGTGATCATCGCAACCCAGCCTAAGGCACCTGAGTGGACGTGACCGATGGTCCAGTCTGTGTAGTGAGACAAACTGTTTACAGTCTTAATTGACATCATTGATCCTTCAAAGGTCGACATACCGTAGAAAGACAATGCAGTAATCAAGAACTTCAAAATCGGATCGCGACGCAATTTATGCCATGCGCCGGATAAAGTCATGATGCCGTTGATCATGCCACCCCATGATGGTGCCAACAAAATCAAAGAGAACACCATACCTAAAGATTGAGTCCAGTCAGGCAATGCAGTGTGTTGCAAGTGGTGAGGACCTGCCCACATATACGTGAAATTCAATGCCCAAAAGTGAACAATCGATAAACGATAGGAGTAGATTGGACGCTCTGCTTGCTTAGGAATGAAGTAATACATCATGCCCAAGAAACTAGTAGTCAAGAAGAAACCGACCGCATTGTGACCATACCACCATTGAATCATTGCATCTTGTGCGCCTGAATAAGCTGAATAAGATTTAAATAAGCTCGCTGGCATTTCAATGTTGTTCACAATGTGCAACATGGCAATGGTGAGGATGTAAGCACCAAAGAACCAGTTAGAAACATAAATGTGCTTTGTTTTGCGCTTGATCACTGTGCCAAAGAACACCACAGCGTAAGCCACCCATACCAAAGTAATCAAAATATCAATCGGCCACTCAAGTTCAGCGTACTCTTTTGAAGTTGTGAAACCCAATGGCAATGAAACCGCTGCAGCCACAATCACTGCTTGCCATCCCCAGAAGGTAAAGGCTGCTAATTGATCGCTGAAAAGACGAACCTGACAGGTACGCTGAACGATGTAGTAAGACGTGGCGAATAAAGCGCTACCACCGAAGGCAAAAATCACGGCATTGGTGTGCAATGGGCGTAAACGACCATAGCTCAACCATGAAATATTCATCGTGATATCTGGCCAAATCAGCTGAGCTGCCAAAATAACCCCTACCAACATACCCACAATGCCCCAAAGCACTGTTACCAAGGCAAATTGGCGTACAACTTTGTAGTTAAAGTTGTCTTGCGTATTACCCACGGCAAATCCCATGGTTTCTCCCTTACTAGCCTATAGGCCGAATTATCCTGTCACGATTTTAGAAAATAAGGGGTAAAAAGACCTTGATATAGGTCAAGTTATGAGGGCAAAGATTATTCTTTTTGTTTAACTGAGTCAGTTGACGATGATTTGTCCACGACATGCCCAGAGGAAACATCATCGTCCATCAAGATGGCATGCCCAGGTCCTTCTAAATCTTCAAATTGACCACTTTTAACCGCCCAATACAAAATCATGACAATCACAGCAATCACTGCGAGTGACATTGGGATGAGCAGATAAAGGCTTTCCATACGAGAAGTCTAACTGATTGAATCTCAGAAATGAAAGAATTTCCTACAAACTTGATTGAGGTCTGATTGATTATTTATTGGTCTTAGTGAGATCTTCTTAAACGCCAAGCATTCAAAGTCACTGCCAAAGATGACAAACTCATACCAATTCCTGCAATCCATGGATTAACGAGGCCCATCATTGCAACGGGGATGGCAATTACGTTATAAACAAAGGCCCATATTAAGTTTTGACGCATGATGATCTTAGTGCGGTCCGCAAGATGAAGTGCTTGCGACAGCGGTGTCAAAGATTCTGTGGTCAACACAGCATCAGCTCCTGCTTGAGCCAAAGGCGCCCCACTGCCCACCGCCACTGAAATATTGGCTTTGGCCAAGAACGGGGCATCGTTGACACCATCTCCAACCGCCCAAACCAGCTTGCCTTGCTGTTGCAAAGTTTCACTAAAAGCGAACTTATCTTCTGGCAATGCACCCCCACGATGATTACGAATTCCGAAATAATCAGCCCACCATGCCACGGTGTGTGAATCATCGCCAGACAATAAATGCACCTGAATCCCTCGTTTTTGTACTGCTTGAATGAATTCTTTTGCACCGGGTCTAGGGGTGTCTAACAAGACAAAAATAGCCAATAAACCCTGTTGATCACGCAAATAAATCAAACTGGCCTGCTGATGCTGATCCATTGTTTCAATGGCGGGCAAATTTAACCACTGTGCACTACCAAATTGATAGTTACCAGCTCTTAAACCCTTGCCTTGCTCACTGACAGGTTCAGCATGTAATTCCATTGGTGCAATGTTTTCTTGTTGAGCTGCCTTGAGAATCGCCAAACCCAGAGGATGTTTTTGACCAATTTCCAGGGCTGCAGCCAGAGCTAAAACTTGCTCCCGTGTCCAACCATCCCGAATATGAGTGATTTGCTTTAACTCAGGGTGACCCATAGTCAATGTCCCGGTTTTATCAATCACCAAATCGGTGGCCTTGGCCAAGGTCTCCATCACATGACCTCGCACAACCAATAATCCCAGTTTTGTCACAGCTCCCTGTGCAGCCGCCATCGCTGCAGGGGTTGCTAAAGATAAGGCACAAGGGCAACTGGCAACGAGAACCGCTACAGCGGTTTCCCAAGCTTTGATCGGATCCAAAAAATACCAAGCGACGGCAGTGATGCCTGCCGCTAGCATCAAGAACACTACAAAATATCCAGCCCACTTTTCGGCCAAACCAACCACTTGAGGTTTAGCTAATAAAGCTTTATCAAGTAAAGAGGCGATGCCTGCAATCCGCGTTCTTTGGCCCACTGCGGTGACTCGAATCAAAATAGGACTTTCAATGTTGTGACTTCCTGCATATAAAGTGTCACCTTCTTTTTTGAGAACAGGCCGTGATTCACCTGAAAGCATGGATTCGTTCAGACTCGCTTGCCCAGTGATCAAGGTACCATCCACGGGAATCACTTCTCCCGGTGAAATTCTAAGAACATCTCCAATCACACAACGCACCACAGGAACTGACTTGGCAAGGTCTGATTCAGGATAATTTTCTAAACGTTCACAAGTCGCTGGTAATTGTTTTGCCAGGGCCTCTGCCCCGCCTTGAGCATTTTGTCTAGCCAATAATTCAAGATATCTGGCCCCTAACAAAAATGCAATGAACATGGTGATGGAATCAAAGTAACTATCCCCCACACCCCAAACTAAGCTAATCGTGCCAGCGATAAATGCCAAAGCAACCGCCAATGAAACCGGTACATCCATACCCAACATACCTGTTTTGGGAAAACTTCTCACACTGTGCCAAGCGGCAATGAACATGGGGCCTGCTGAATACAGGACCACAGGCACTGTCAACGCCCAACTGGTCCAACCCAATAAAAGTTCTTGCTCAGTTGATAAGTCATCGGCTCCCGTGTAGGTTGGCCAGGCATACATCATGACTTGCATCATGCCTAGCATCGCCACACCCAAACGCATCAATAACTGACGACGTTCTTTTTTTGCCAAATCAGCACTCATAGAAGGTTCAAAAGGCCAAGCTTCATAGCCAATTTGTTCTACCGCATGCAATAACTGAGACAGCTGAACCAAAGCTGGATTAAATTGAACCGTGGCCCGTTGCGTTACATAATTAATTTGTACATCTGTCACACCAGGCATGCGTTTCAAATGCTGCTCATTCAACCAAATACAAGCAGCGCATCGAATCTTTTCTAAACGCAAGGTGGTTTCAAGGAGTCTCTGCTCTGATTGATTCGAAGAATCAATGGAACGCGTGAATCGATTCAATAAAACAGGATCATCATAGGCCTTCAAAGATTCTGGCACTTCATCGCTGAGATGATCTAAATCTTCGGGCTTTGAACCCAGAGGAATCCGGCGCGCATAAAAAGCCTCTAAACCTTGTCCATGAATAGTTTGTGCAATCGCTAAGCAACCAGCGCAACAGAAATAACGAAGCGACCCACCCAACTCAGCCTGATAGAGGCTTTTGTCATCAAGGTCGCCACCGCAGTGATAACAAGCATCACTTCTAGAAGGCATGGTTTCAGGCTGAATATTCATCTCAGCCTGAGATTCTAGGCTTTCTTTTTACTTATAGGAAACTCTATCCAATATTTTTTGCGCATAAATTTGATTTTTACCAATTGA
>JALRCP010000211.1 GCA_023257325.1 Polynucleobacter sp.
GTGCGGTGTTTAAAAACTCTGGTGAAACCGCAGAGCTCATGCATTTTGTCGAAGATGTGGGTCGTCACAATGCAGTTGATTCAATTGCGGGTCTGATGTGGTTGGATGATCGCAATGGGGATGATTTGATTTTTTATACCACCGGGCGTTTAACCTCTGAAATGGTTATCAAAGGGGCTCAAATGGGGATCCCATTTTTACTGTCTCGTTCAGGTGTTACCGCCATGGGTTTAGAGATGGCGAACAAGGTAAATCTCACGCTAATGGGTCGATGCAGTGGACAGCACTATTTGATATACAGTGGCGTCAATCGTTTGGTCTCTAGGGAAAATAATGCTCATACAGCGTAATTTAATTTCTGGTTTGGTTTTATCTGGAGGTCAGGGTCGTCGTATGGGTGGCACTGATAAGGGTTTGCAACCCTTCAAAGGCGCACCTATGGCCATGCACACCATCATGCGTTTAGAGCCCCAGGTGGATATTGTCAAAATCAATGCCAATCGCAATTTAGCTGCGTATGAATCCCTAGGGGTGGCCGTCTTGCCAGACGTGATTGGTGATTTTGCAGGCCCTTTGGCTGGCTTTCAAGCCGGCCTTGAGAACTGTGAGCATCCTTACTTAGTGACAGTGCCATGTGACTCTCCAAGGTTTCCGCTGGACTTGGTAGAGAAACTCTCTGAAGCCTTGATTATTCAGGACTTGGACTTGGCTTATGCTGCGACCTTAGAGGATGGGCAGGTTCGTACTCATCCGGTATTTGCTTTGATGAAGTCCTCAGTGACCGATACCCTGATTCCATTTGTGACAGGTGGGGGACGAAAAATTGATCAGTGGTTTGAGAGTATGAAAACCAATTATGTGGTTTTTGAGGATAACGCAGCATTCGCCAACATCAATACGATTGAAGAGCTCAGGGCTTTGCAAAGTTAATCCGAGCAATCATTGATTACAGATGTCTCTTTTAATATTTTGCATTGAGTTCAATTAGTGAAAAAACTCATTATTCAGTTGTGGCAAACCAGTGCAGTTCACCCTGAGTTGGCAACAGTGCCATTTCTCATGGCCACAACTGGGGCGGCGATGAATATGGCGGTAGAAATTCATGCAATAGGTGCCAGTGTTGAATTGCTAATAAAAAATCACCATCCAACATCGCAAATGATTGCGTCTTCAGGCCGAAGTCTTCATCACTACATAGAAGATGCATTGCGATCTGGTGTGGCGATTCACCCTTGTAGTACTGCTTTGAGGCTGCGAGGTCTTGATGCTTCAGATTTGATTGATGGCCTAGGGGATGTGATCGGTATGGTCTCAATGCTAGATCGTGCCACTGAATCAAATGTCACTGTCTTAACCTATTAATTGAGGTTCTTCATCAAGCTTTGACCACCAGTTGGCGCAAAGTGCTGGTTTCTTGATAGATATGTCAAAATACAGCCTATGACTATTAAATCTGACCGCTGGATCCGTCGTATGTGCGAAGAGCACGACATGATTTCTCCATTTGAGCCTGGCCAAGTTCGCCAGTCGCCTGAGGGGCAAAAAATTGTCAGTTATGGAACTTCTAGCTATGGCTATGACATTCGTTGTGCAGATGAGTTCAAGATTTTTACGAACATCAACAGTACGATTGTGGATCCTAAGAATTTTGACGATAAATCTTTCGTAGATTTCAAAGGCGATGTTTGTATCATCCCTCCCAATTCTTTTGCCTTGGCCAGAACGGTCGAGTATTTCAAGATTCCCCGAAGTGTTTTGACAGTTTGTTTGGGTAAAAGCACTTATGCTCGTTGCGGCATCATCGTGAATGTCACTCCTTTTGAACCTGAATGGGAAGGTTATGTAACCTTGGAGTTCTCGAATACGACCCCATTGCCTGCCAAGATTTATGCAGGAGAGGGCTGCGCTCAGGTCTTGTTCTTTGAGAGTGATGAGATTTGTGAAACTTCATACAAAGATCGTGGTGGTAAATATCAGGGGCAGGTGGGCGTGACCCTTCCTAAAACCTAAGATTTGAATGCCTTATCTAGTAGTTATCAGACCAAAAGCACCTAAATAGGTGCTTTTTTAATTAAATTGAATGGTTTTTATTGGATTGAGATGCTTAAATCAGTTCAATTCATACAACAGTCATCAAAATAAATTCAGCGAACTATTGGTTTTATAGATATAGTCACGTTTTTAAGAAAAAAGACCCTGAATATCAGTGGGGTTTGCCAGGCAGGGAGTCACTATGAAATTTCGTTTTCCAGTCGTCATCATTGACGAGGATTTTCGTACTGAGAACATCTCAGGTTCGGGTGCTCGCGCCTTGGCCGAAGCCATTGAAACAGAGGGCATGGAAGTCTTGGGTTTAACCAGCTATGGCGACCTCACTTCCTTCGCCCAGCAAGCAGCTCGTGCTTCATGCTTCATCCTTTCAATTGATGACGAAGAGTTTGGTGCTGGTTCTGCTGAAGAAATTGACACTGCACTGGAAGGTTTGCGTGCATTCGTGATTGAAGTACGTAAGAGAAATGAAGAAATTCCTATCTTCTTATATGGTGAAACTCGCACATCACGCCACATTCCCAATGATGTTTTAAGAGAATTGCATGGCTTTATTCATATGAATGAAGACACCCCAGAATTTGTGGCGCGTCATATTATTCGTGAAGCCAAAGTGTATTTAGACTCTTTGGCGCCGCCGTTCTTTAAAGCTTTGACCCACTATGCTTCAGACGGTTCCTATTCATGGCACTGTCCAGGCCACTCTGGTGGCGTGGCTTTCTTGAAGAGTCCCGTGGGTCAAATGTTCCATCAGTTCTTTGGCGAAAACATGTTGCGTGCCGACGTATGTAACGCAGTGGATGAGTTGGGTCAACTACTTGATCACACTGGACCCGTCGCTGCCAGTGAGCGCAATGCCGCGCGCATATTTAATGCGGATCACTTGTTCTTTGTGACCAATGGCACATCGACCTCTAACAAAATTGTTTGGCACTCCACCGTCGCCCCTGGCGACATTGTCTTGGTGGATCGCAATTGCCATAAATCTATTTTGCACGCCATTATGATGACGGGTGCTATTCCAGTATTTTTGATGCCGACTCGCAATCACTACGGCATCATTGGCCCGATTCCGAAAGAAGAGTTTGACTGGAAAACCATTCAAAAGAAAATCCAAAATAATCCATTCATTCAAGATAAAAATGCCAAGCCACGTGTCTTGACCATTACGCAAAGCACGTACGACGGTGTTCTATATAACGTTGAGATGATTAAAGAGATGTTGGATGGCAAAGTCGATACTTTGCACTTTGATGAAGCATGGTTGCCACATGCAACATTCCATGATTTTTATAAAAACATGCATGCGATTGGCAAGGACCGCCCACGTTCAAAAGAGAGCATGGTGTTCTCCACTCAATCAACCCATAAATTATTGGCTGGACTATCTCAAGCCTCTCAAATTTTGGTTCAAGATTCTGAATCAAACAAATTGGACAATGACTGCTTCAATGAGTCGTATTTGATGCACACATCGACTAGCCCTCAATACGCCATCATTGCATCCTGCGATGTGGCTGCAGCAATGATGGAGCCACCCGGTGGCACTGCCTTGGTTCATGAATCGATTGCCGAGTCCCTAGACTTCCGACGCGCGATGCGCAAAGTAGATGAGGAGTGGGGGGCTGATTGGTGGTTCAAAGTCTGGGGGCCGGAGTATCTTGCTGAAGAAGGTGTGGGTGAGAGAGATGACTGGGTGCTAAGAGCCAATGAGCGTTGGCATGACTTTGGTAATTTAGCAGACGGCTTCAATATGCTGGATCCAATCAAGGCAACGGTAATCACCCCAGGCTTAGAAATGGACGGTAATTTTGCCGATACAGGCATACCAGCCAGCATTGTGACCAAGTACTTGGCTGAGCATGGTGTGATTGTGGAGAAAACAGGTTTGTATTCGTTCTTCATCATGTTCACGATTGGTATTACCAAGGGTCGTTGGAACACGATGGTGACCACTTTGCAACAATTTAAAGACGACTATGACAAGAACCAGCCTCTCTGGCGTGTTCTTCCAGAGTTTGTAGCCAAGTATCCTCGCTATGAGCGCATCGGTTTAAGAGATTTGTGTCAGAAGATTCATCAAGTCTATAAAAAGTTTGATGTGGCACGCATGACCACAGAAATGTACTTGTCTGACATGGTGCCTGCTATGAAGCCATCAGATGCATGGGCGAAGATGGCGCATCGCGATATTGAGCGTGTCAAGATTGATGATTTAGAAGGCCGCGTGACCGCCATGTTGGTGACTCCTTACCCACCAGGCATTCCCTTGTTGATTCCTGGAGAATGCTTTAACAAGCGCATCGTTGATTATTTACGCTTTACCCGTGACTTTAATGAGCAATTCCCGGGCTTTGAAACAGACGTGCATGGTTTGGTGAAGGGTGACCTCAATGGCCGCAAGGAGTACTACGTGGATTGCGTCAAAGAATAATCACACATTGACTCTAAAACTAAAAAGGCTCACCTAGGTGAGCCTTTTGCTTCTTAATCAAAACACAAGAGTCAGCTAGCGCTATGCTAGCAATCACTTCATATTTTTGCGGTAAGTGGCAATTGCTTTTTTCACTTGTTCGGGCGCAGTGCCACCCGTGTGATTGCGGCTATTGACAGAACCTTCAAGTGTTAGGAAGCTAAAAACATCATCGCCAATTAAGTTGGCCTGATTGCCAAGATCGCAAGCAGTTCGCAAATCAGCCAAAGACAAGTCGGCCAAATCGCAGCCTTTGATTGAGCATGCTTTGACTGCATGAGCAACAGCCTCATGAGCATCGCGGAAAGGCAAACCTTTTTTAACTAAATAATCCGCTAAATCGGTAGCGGTTGCAAAACCTTGTAAAGCTGCAGAGCGCATCGCGTCAGCCTTCACCTGAATGTGAGGCACCATATCGGCAAAAATACGCAAGGTGTCGCGTAGCGTATCTGCAGAATCAAATAAAGGCTCTTTATCTTCTTGGTTATCTTTGTTGTAAGCCAATGGTTGGCCTTTCATCAAAGTTAATAAAGAAATCAAGTTGCCGTTGACGCGGCCTGTTTTGCCCCGCGCTAATTCTGGAACATCTGGATTTTTCTTTTGCGGCATGATAGAGCTACCCGTGCAGAAGCGATCTGGTAAATCAATAAAGCCAACACGTGGGCTCATCCAAAGAATCAATTCTTCTGATAAACGTGAAATATGCGTCATCACTAATGAGGCGGTAGCACAGAACTCAATCGCAAAGTCTCGATCAGAGACTGCATCCAAAGAGTTTTGGCAAACCGCTTCAAAGCCCAAAGTTTTGGCAACACGTTCACGGTCTATGGGGTAACTAGTACCTGCTAAGGCAGCAGCACCCAAGGGCAAGCGATTGACACGTTTGCGACAGTCAGCCAAGCGCTCAGCATCACGTGCGAACATTTCGGCATATGCCATGACATGGTGGCCAAATGTAATGGGTTGAGCAACCTGTAGGTGAGTAAAGCCCGGCATGATGGTGTCGGCATGCTTTTCAGCTAGACCCAAGAATCCTGAGCGCAAATGGGTTAGCTCAACTTGTATTTCATCAATTGCACCCCGCAACCACAAGCGGATATCTGTGGCGACTTGGTCATTGCGTGAACGACCGGTGTGTAGACGTTTACCTGCATCACCCACCAATTTTGTCAGGCGAGCCTCAATATTGAGGTGCACGTCTTCTAAAGCCAGTTCCCAAACAAAAGTGCCCGCTTCAATTTCTGAGCGTATCTGGGCCATGCCTTTTTGGATTTGGGACCAATCATCTGCACTGATGATTTTTTGTGCCGCCAACATCTCAGCATGAGCCAATGAGCCCTGGATATCGACCAAAGCCATGCGTTTATCAAAATCAACAGAGGCGGTGTAACGTTGGACGAGTTCCGCCACAGGCTCTGCAAAACGAGCCGACCAAGCTTGGTCTTTGTTGTCTAAAGAGTTCTTGTTTTTGTCTAAATCTGCCATAAACACAAGTATATTGCCTCAAAGGCTTTATTCTTATGGTTATGACACAAATTTCTTATCCTAAAAAACTCATCATTGCCTCCCGTGAGAGCCGTTTGGCTATGTGGCAGGCCGAATATGTCCGTGATTGCTTGAAAAAGCTGTATCCCGAGTGCGATGTCAGCATTTTGGGGATGACCACTCGGGGTGACCAAATTTTGGACCGAACCCTCTCTAAAGTGGGTGGAAAAGGGTTGTTTGTGAAAGAGTTAGAGCTTGCCCTAGAGGAGGGGCGAGCTGATTTGGCGGTTCACTCGCTCAAAGATGTTCCGATGCAACTGCCAGATGGGTTTGAGCTGGCCTGCATTATGGAACGCGAAGATGCCAGAGATGCCTTTGTTTCCAATGACTATGCCTGTCTGGCTGATTTACCTCCTGGAGCCATCGTAGGAACTGCTAGCTTAAGACGGGAAGCATCACTTAGGTCAAGATACCCTCATTTGGCGATACAGCCTTTAAGAGGTAATTTGGACACGCGTTTAGGCAAGCTAGACAAAGGTGAGTATGCCGCCATTATCTTGGCGGCTGCGGGATTAAAACGCTTAGGTCTGGCTCAGCGTATCAGAAGTTTATTGGCTCCTGAGGATAGTTTGCCAGCCGCTGGTCAGGGTGCTTTGGGCATTGAAATTCGTTCAGGTAGACCTGAGATCATGGCGTGTTTGGCACCACTCAATCATGCACCATCAGCCATGGCTGTCAGTGCTGAGCGCGCGGTTTCTCGTGCGCTCGGGGGCTCTTGTGACGTTCCTTTGGCCGCATTTGCCACTTGGGAAAATCCTACCGATTTGTATCTCCGAGCATTTGTTGCTAGTACAGATGGTCAAAAAATTTGCCGAGCGGAAAAAAAGCTTTCCTTGGCAAGCGTGGGGGAAGCGGATGCAATGGGATTGCAAGTTGCTGACCAATTAATTGCCCAAGGAGCTCAGGATCTTTTACCGCCAAGGTAAAAGATTTCTAGATCATGGCTCATATTGTGTTAACTCGCCCCGCTGGTCAATCCATGCGATTGGCTGAGATGCTGCACCAGCGTTTGCCGAAGCTTCAGCAAATTCAGTTGCCACTCTTATCAATTGTTCCCAATGAAGACCCCAAGGATGCCCAACGATTAATCAATTTATTGCCCCAAATTGATTTGGCAATTTTTGTGAGTCCAAATGCGGTTGAGTGCACCATGCGCATGCTGAAATCTGAATGGCCCAAGAATGTAGAGATTGGTGTGGTCGGCGGTGGCAGTATTCTTGCTCTTAAAAATCATGGCATGACATCAGAGACAGGCTATCAAATTCATGCCCCGGCTCATGCTGCTGAATGGGATTCAGAAGGATTGTGGAAGGTTCTTACACAAGCAGACTCATTGAATTCTTGGCGTAATAAAAAGGTACTTTTTCTCAAAGGTTTGGGTGGACGAGCTTGGTTAAGTGAGCAGATGTTGATGCAAGGCGCTGACATTTACTCGATTGAAACTTATCGAAGAATTCCTTTAGAGAGTGACTCACCACTTTGGTCAAATTTAGCCCAGGCCCCAGCATCCAAGTCGCTGTGCATTCTGACTTCATCTGAAGCAACTCAACATTTCGCTGGCACTCTGGAAGCTAATCCATCCTGGGGAATGCTTTGGAAAGCAGAAGCTACTTTTTTATGCGCACACCCCAGAATTGCAGAAGTAGCTCGTCAACTGGGATTTAAAAAGGTAGACGGTTGCTTGGCCGGTGATGATAATTTGCTGATTCAAATTGAGCATTGGTGGAATCAGTTACAGTAACTAAAAGTATCGAACTGTGTCAAAAGGAATGGGCATGACCGAGCAAGCAAATGAAATCAAGTTAAATGAAAAAGATTCAAACGAGTCAGCTCCTGCTTTGAGTAAGAAACAAGCTCAATCTGAAGCCTTGGGGAAGGGCTTGTGGAAGGCTCTATGGATTGCGATGGCCGTGTGTGTTTTATGGCTTGGGTTTGAAGGAGGTATTCGTCTTTACCACCGTCCTGCAAAGTTAGATACCCGCGTTACTGAACTTGAGGCGCAATTGGCTAAGGTGCTTCAACATGAAGCTGAGATAAACCTAGTTTTAAAAAGCTCATCAGAGAACCAAAAAAATTTAGCCCCTGTGGCTTCCAAGATTGATCTCATGATTCATCAAATTGGACAATTGCCCATGTTGGCAGCGCCTAATTTGACGGCGGCTCCAATTCAAAACATGCCAGTCACTCAATCATGGGTTGATAAAGTCTTTAAGGCCATTCAAAGCTTGGGGGACCAATTGGTGCGTATTCAAGTGGTGGGGGATGTGAAAGATGTGGCTCTCACGCCCGCGGCACAAGACTTGGTTCGCCAGCAATTACGCCTTCATTTGTTGGGGGCTCGTGTGGCTTGGCTTTCGCAAATGCCACAAATGACTCAAGAAGATTTAGGTCAGGCCGAAAAACTATTGGCCAAGCATTTTCAGGTGGGCGCCAAGAGTGTGGTTGAAATGCAAAAAAACTTGAACGAGTTGCGTGCTGAAATTTCTAAAACGCAACCCGTGAAAAAAGGCCAGTAATCATGCGTAGCGCACTGTGGTTTGCTTTCTTATTTGCCTTAGCGGTTGCGATTGCTTTGTTTGCAAGTAGCAATGGTGGGCATATCACTATTTATTTCCCGCCTTATCGCTTAGATACTAGTCTTAATTTATTCATTGTGACAGTTCTGACGATTTTTGTGGTGGGCTTACTGGCTTGGCGAACTTTTGCAGCCATTCTAGATTTACCCAAGCAGGCAGCGGCTTATCGTCGCAAGCAGCGCGAGAGTCGTGCTGTTTCTTTATTATCTGAAGCAATTGAAGATATTTTTGCTGGACGTTTTTCCAAAGCATTAAGGGCAGCAGAAGCCGCCAGTGTTCATTCCAGCTTATCCGAAACAGCTGCTTTGTTGGCTGCGCGGTCTGCCCATCGTTTAAATCAATATGAATTGCGTGATCAATGGTTGGCAAAAATTCGTTCAGCAGATAAGCAACAAGCCAGATTGGTGGCAATGGCTGACATGCAAATGGATTCAAATGATGCCCAAGGAGCTTTAAATACCATTGAGCAATTGCAAAAGGGTGGCGCACGTCAGTTATTTGTTCAAAGAATTGCCTTAAGAGCCAATCAACATTTGAAGCGTTGGGATGAGGTGTTGCGATTGACTCATAGCTTGAGTAAGCGCGATGCAATTCATCCAGTGGTGGCACAAAAAACAGTTCAAGAGGCTGTAGCTAAATTGGTTCAAGAAAAATCAACCGACCATGAAGCTTTATTGGCCATTTGGAAAAGCCTACCGAAATCTGATCGCAAGGCCTCTAGGGTTGCTTTAGTGATGGCCAAAGGACTTGTGGCAGTGGGTCAATTTGATTTAGCCAGAGGGTTTATTGAAGAATCTTTGGATGAGCAGTGGGATGAAGCCTTGGTATCGATTTATCCAGATTGTTTGCCGGTTGGTTCAACCACATTAGTTTTAGCTCAGAAATTAGAGGCTTGGATGTTGAAATATCCCAGTGAGCCTGCATTAAGCTTGGCCTTGGCGAAAGTTTGTTTGGCTCAAAAGTTATGGGGTAAGGCTAAATCAAGTTTGCAGGGCGTTATTCGTGACCCTAAAACGAAACCCTATATGAGAGCCAATGCTCATATGACCATGGCCAAGTTACATGAAGAGCTTGAAGAGCTTACCGAAGCAGCTGAGCAATACAAATTGGCTGCGCAAATCTTTGCGCTCAATTGAATCTAAAGTTATTTGAGCCAGCGTAATAAACGCTCAGTGGTTTTATTGTATGGTGGGTGCGCCAATGCAGTGCCCATCCAGGCTTTAATACCTAAAAATCCTTTGGCTTGTAACACAGGCTTGTGATGACTGAAAGTGTCAAAGCCTGCTTTGCCGTGGTAAGCGCCCATACCGCTTGGCCCAATGCCGCCAAAAGGCAACTCTTCAACGCCTGCTTGAAGTAAGGTGTCATTCACACCAACGCTGCCAGCATGAGTTTTTGATAAAACTTGCCTCAGTATTTTTTTGTCTTTGCCAAACCAGTACAAAGCCAATGGTCGATCTTTGCTGTTGATAAAGTCAATCGCATCTTCAGTTGACTGAATGCCAATGATTGGCAAGATGGGCCCAAAAATTTCCTCTTGCATGACCTGGCAGTTGGGTGAGACTTTTGTCAATATGACGGGCATGAAAGGAGGCTTGCCGGAGTCATTAGACTC
>JALRCP010000107.1 GCA_023257325.1 Polynucleobacter sp.
AGCCACATCACTCACATGAAACTCATCAAAGCAAATCAAACGATATTTTTTAGCAATGTTTTTGCCAAGAATATCTAGAGGATCCGCTTTGCCACGCAACTCTTGTAACTCGCGATGGACTTCACGCATGAACTCATGGAAGTGCAAACGCGTTTTCTTCTCTAAAGGAGATGCTTCGTAAAAACAATCCATCAAAAATGATTTGCCTCGACCTACACCACCCCACAAGTAAACGCCACGAGGTAAATCAGGAAAGCGAACCATTTTTGCCAGCTTATTACTGCGCACCTCTTTGTATGACAGCCATTCATCCTGACAAACCTGTAAGCGATCAATCGCGGCTTGTTGAGCAGGATCACTGCCATAGCCACGCTTGCTAAGCTCTTGTTTGTAAAATTCAATGACTTTCATGGATCGATTCTTCAAATAATTTGGGGATCTCAAAACTCCAGTTTATCGATCCCCAAATTGAATGACTGCACAAAGAATTTACATATTCAATGCACGTTTATCAGTTGCTAGTGCTGCTTCTCTCACCACTTCTGACAAACTTGGGTGTGGATGACACACACGTCCAATGTCTTCAGCCGCCGCCTTGAACTCCATTGCGACTGCAGCTTCAGCAATTAAATCAGATGCGGCATTGCCCACGATGTGCACACCAAGAATCTCATCAGTAGCAGCATCAGCCAATACCTTCACAAAACCATCCGCTGCACCCATACCCAAGGCACGACCATTGGCCGCGAATGGGAACTGACCCGGTTTGTACGCACGACCTTCGGCTTTGAGTTGTTGCTCTGTTTTACCCACCCAAGCAATTTCTGGAGAGGTGTAAATCACCCAAGGAATGCAGTTGTAGTCAATGTGTGGTTTTTGACCTGCAATCACTTCAGCCACCAAGACACCCTCGTCTTCAGCTTTATGCGCCAACATCGGTCCACGAAC
This sequence comes from Polynucleobacter sp., assembly GCA_023257325.1. Classification (GTDB taxonomy): domain Bacteria; phylum Pseudomonadota; class Gammaproteobacteria; order Burkholderiales; family Burkholderiaceae; genus Polynucleobacter. Next base: position 949 of record JALRCP010000107.1, read on the forward strand.
AACGTCACCAATCGCGTACACGCCAGGAGCGGCTGTGGCGCAAGTGTGATCATCAATCGCGATGAAACCACGTTCATCTGTTTTTAAACCAATTGCTTCAAGATTCAAGCCATCGGTATTGGGCACACGACCCACTGAAACGATCAAACGATCGCACTCCAATGTTTGAGCAGCGCCAGCGTTATCGGTATAAGCCACGCTCACACCTTTTTTGCTGGTTTTTACTTCACCAATCTTTACGCCCAAATTAATTTTCAGACCTTGCTTAGTAAATAGCTTTTGAGCTTCCTTGGCAACGCCTTCATCACAAGCACCCAAGAAATTAGGCAAGGCTTCAAGAATGGTGACTTCAGCCCCCAAACGACGCCAAACTGAACCCAACTCCAAGCCAATCACACCCGCACCAATGACCCCTAATTTTTTAGGAGTGGCACCAAACTTCAAAGCACCTTCATTGTCACAAATGAGTTGATTGTCAACGGGCATACCAGGCAAATGACGGGCCTTAGAACCGGTGGCAATAATCACATTTTTTGCTGTGACCGTGCCGGCATCTTTGCCGTCAATCTTGACTTGGTAACCCTCTGCACTCTTACCCACAAATGAACCATGACCTCTTAACAAAGTGATTTTGTTCTTACGGAACAAGAACTTAATACCACCCGTCATTTTGGTTACGATCTCGTCTTTACGAGCAATCACTTTTTTCACATCCACACTCACGTC
>JALRCP010000113.1 GCA_023257325.1 Polynucleobacter sp.
AATCCATTCAATGCGGTTAGCTGTTAAACCTTCACGCAAAGCTTTGATGATTGGAATACCGCCAGCCACTGCTGCTTCAAAATTAACTGTGACACCCTTGGCTTGAGCCGCTGCAAAAATCTCATTGCCATGAACTGCCAAAAGAGCTTTGTTCGCTGTCACGACATGCTTGCCATTCTGAATAGCCGCCAAAACCAATTCTTTCGCAATGCCATAGCCACCAATTAATTCAACCACCACATCAATTTCTGGATTATTCACCACCTGCTTGGCATCACTCACCACTTTGGCGCGACCTTTGACCAATTCTTCAGCACGTTGAGTGTTGAGGTCAGCGACCGTATGAATCTGAATACCACGGCCTGCACGACGCGTGATCTCTTCTTGATTACGCTCCAAAACTGTAAAAACACCACCACCAACGGTACCAATGCCCAATAGGCCAACTTGAATAGGTTTCATGAATAAATACTCTGACTAATGAACTATAAAAAGGTTACTGCTTGCCGTATTTTTGACGATAACGCTCTAAGAACTTCGCCAAACGGGCAATCGCTTCGCGCAAGACATCTTCGTGAGGCAAGAACACAATGCGGAAATGATCAGGTTTAGGCCAATTAAAGCCGCTACCCTGAACCAACAAGACTTTTTCCTCACGCAACAAACTGGCAATGAACTCTTGATCATTGGCAATTGGATACATGTTTGGATCTAATTTGGGAAATAAATACAAGGCAGCTTTGGGTTTGACACAAGTAACACCCGGTATTTTGGTGACCAACTCCCAAGCCAAATCGCGTTGACGACGTAAACGACCCCCCTCGGCGACCAAGTCATTGATGCTTTGATAACCACCCAAAGCTGTTTGAATTGCAAACTGCCCTGGCACGTTCGCACACAAACGCATGGAAGACAACATATTCAAGCCTTCAATGTAATCCTTGGCACCACTTTTATCGCCTGATACCACCATCCAACCCGAACGGTAACCACACGAACGATAGTTTTTAGACAATCCGTTGAAAGTAACCGTCACCACATCTGTGGACAAGGCGCCAATCGAAGTGTGTTTTTCACCATCGAACAAGGTTTTATCGTAGATTTCATCGGCAAAAATAATCAAGCCATGTTCACGCGCCACAGCAATAATTTCTTGGAGCACGACATCACTGTACAAGGCGCCCGTTGGATTATTAGGGTTAATCACCACAATCGCTTTGGTGTTAGGGGTAATCTTGGCTTTGATGTCAGCAATATCTGGTGCCCAATCTTTTGACTCATCGCACAAATAGTGTTTGGGGGTTCCACCAGACAAGCTCACAGCTGCTGTCCACAACGGATAGTCTGGGGCAGGCACCAAGACTTCATCGCCTGCATTCAGCAAAGCATTCATGGCCAAAACAATCAACTCTGAAACGCCATTACCCGTGTAAATATCATCCAGGGTCACACCTTGAATGCCTTTTTCTTGGCAGTAATGCATGATTGCTTTACGCGCCGAGAAAATACCTTTGGAATCTGAGTAAGCCGCTGAATTGGGCAAATTGCGAATCATGTCTAACTGAATTTCTTCAGGGGGATCAAAACCAAAAACACCCACATTACCAATATTGAGTTTGATGATTTTTTGACCCTCTTCCTCCATTTGCTGAGCAAGCTCAAGCACAGGCCCACGAATGTCGTAGCAAACGTTATTTAATTTCGAGGATTTTTTAATTTCTTTCACAATAATCACTTAAAGTCTTATAGGAACACTATAAAGTCTTAATTTATCTATAATTTTGTAATTATGACAGAGCCTGAGGGCGATTGACGTGAAACTACAACCGGATCAACAACCTAGCCTCAACACAGTTTCTGCTTACGGCCCCAATTACATAGAAATCAACGCCCAACGCTATGATTCTTCAGTCATTGTCAGCCCAGATGGCCCTGTTCTAGATTGGGCCTGCAGTCGATTTGAGGACTTACAAATCAAGGATTTTGAACAAATTGCCGCTCAAAAACCTGCAGTGGTCATTCTGGGGAGCGGTAAAACCATTCGATTCCCTCGCCCAGAAATCCTTCAGCCTTTGATTCAAGCCAAGATTGGCATTGAGACCATGGATCTTCAAGCTGCCTGCCGAACATACAACGTCTTGATGGGTGAAGGCAGAAACGTGATTGCGGCCCTCCTCATCGAAAAGTCATAAAAAAATAGTTTTTCCACACAACTCTGATATAAATATGTTTAATACACATTAAACATAAAAATATCTGGAGACTGAATGACTGTTGCACTCGGAAAACCCATCCCCCATTTTGAAATACCAGCCACGAGTGGTTTGGTATTTAGCCCATCAGCCTGTCTGGGTCGCAAAGTGGTGATGTATTTCTACCCCAAAGATTCAACCCCAGGTTGCACCGTGGAATCTATGGAGTTTAGAGACGCCATTGATGATTTCACGCGAGCCAATACTCTGATTGTTGGCATTTCTCGTGACAATCTCAAATCTCATGAGAACTTCAAAAGAAAGATTGAGTTGCCCTTTGAATTGCTCGCAGATACCGAGGAAACCCTATGTCAGTTATTTGGGGTCATGAAAATGAAGAACATGTATGGCAAGCAAGTCCGCGGGATTGAACGCAGTACTTTCTTAATTGATGAGGCAGGTGTATTGCGTCACGAATGGCGTGGACTCAAGATTCCCGGTCACGTTCAAGATGTTTTGAAGGCTGCCATCGCTTTATGATTGCAATGTCATAAAAATTAGGATAAGTTATCACCTAGATGCACAAAAATACCTTTACCTCAATGACCGCCACCCCACCAGGTAGGCGGTTTTTTCTTTATTAGGAGACCTCCGGAATGCCTCTGCCACCCATCCCAACTCAAGCAGCCGATAAAGTCAACATCAGTCGTCAACCCAAAGCAGATTTAAAAAAGCGACCCAAAAGAATTGAAGTTGAGGAAGTTGAAGAAGTAACAGAATTAGCAGATGGTTCAAATGCATACGATCTAGAAGTAGAGAGCTCACAATCATTGGCAGACATCGCCATTGAAAAAATGAGAGCCCCTAGTAAGCAGACAAAAAAATCCGCTGGGAATACCAGCAAATCGTCTGCACGTGTTCGTAAGATTCCTGATGATGGCATCATTCGCCTCTTTGTTCTTGATACCAACGTATTGATGCACGACCCATCAGCCTTATTCCGGTTTGAAGAGCACGATGTGTATCTGCCCATGATGACCTTAGAGGAATTAGATAATCATAAAAAAGGTATGAGTGAAGTGGCTCGCAACGCTCGTACCGTGAGTCGCTCCCTAGATCAATTGGTTGCCAATACCAGTGGTGTTTTAGAAGAAGGCATCCCTTTAAATAAGCTAGGCAATAAAGATGCCACTGGCAATCTTTATTTCCAAGTTCAACTCAATAGCATCACCCTTCCAGATGGTTTGCCTACTGGCAAGGCTGACAACATGATTTTGGGTGTTGTGCGCGAACTTCAGCAAAGTCGTAAAGACCGACAAGTGGTCTTGGTATCTAAAGATATCAATATGCGTATCAAAGCCCGTGCACTGGGATTGCCTGCTGAAGATTATTTCAACGATCAGGTCTTAGAAGATCGTGACTTGATGTACTCAGGGGTTTTACAACTGCCTGTTGATTTTTGGCCCAAACATGGCAAAGACATGGAGAGTTGGAGCGACGCAAAATCCGGCACGATGTATTACCGAGTGACCGGACCAACTGTCGCCCAAATGATGGTCAACCAATTTGTCTATCAAGAAAACTCTGATGGTGGCACGCCTTTTTATGCTCAAGTTAGAGAAGTTCAGGGACGCACCGCATTGTTGCAAACATTGCGAGACTTTTCCCATCAAAAAAATAATGTCTGGAGCGTGACCGCTCGCAATCGCGAACAAAATTTCGCCATGAATTTATTGATGAACCCAGACATTGACTTTGTCACTTTATTGGGTCAAGCGGGCACCGGTAAAACACTCTTGGCCCTAGCGGCTGCCTTGGAGCAAGTGCTTGATAGCAAACGTTACAACGAAATCATTATCACTCGAGCCACAGTTCCTGTGGGCGAAGACATTGGCTTCTTACCAGGTACTGAAGAAGAAAAGATGCAACCTTGGATGGGCGCGTTTGATGACAACTTAGAGGTACTTCATCGCAATGAGGATGGCGCTGGTGAATGGGGACGAGCAGCAACCCAAGAACTGATTCGTTCACGCATCAAGGTCAAGAGCATGAACTTCATGCGAGGTCGTACGTTCGTTAGCAAGTTTGTGATCATTGATGAAGCACAAAACTTAACTCCTAAACAAATGAAGACCTTGGTGACCCGTGCAGGGCCAGGCACCAAGATAGTTTGTTTGGGTAACATCGCTCAGATTGATACACCCTACTTAACTGAGGGCTCATCAGGATTAACCTACGTAGTGGATCGCTTTAAAGGCTGGCGTCACAGTGGTCATGTGACCTTAGCGCGTGGCGAACGCTCTCGCCTTGCAGATCATGCGGCTGACGCACTTTAATTTTCAATTGATTCAGAAGGCGAGGAAGTTCTCGCCTTCTTTTTATTTGAATCATGAAGAAGTCTATCAAGACAAATTAAGTGTGTCCCAGTCCAGTAAACGGACTTTTTTGGTATTGGGGCTGACTGGCTTACTGTCAGCGTGCGCCATGATGCCTCGCTTTTCTGCCCTACCTGATTTTGATCAAGAGGTCAGCGTCGGACTAGAGGATATATCGATTGCAGCAATTGGTTTGGTGGGGGTTCCCTATCGCTATGGTGGCAATACTCCCAAAGGGGGCTTTGATTGCAGTGGTTTGATCGGCTATGTGTATAAAAATGCTGTAAACAAACAAATGCCACGCACCACCGATGAAATCGGTAAAGTAGGCATCTCTTTAGGCAATCAAACACCCGCTCCTGGTGACTTGGTCTTTTTTAATACCCAAGGTGGTCCTCACTCTCATGTGGGTATCTACGTTGGCAAGGGACGCTTTGTGCATGCTCCATCCAAAGGAGGCACCGTGCGTTTAGAAAAAATTACCTCACCTTATTGGTCAAAACGTTATACAGAGGCGCGGCGAGTTGTGTCCAAATAAAAAAGCCTGAGCGTTCAATTAACTCAGGCTTTTTTCATGGGAATACTTTTTTAAAGTACTTGTTTACCTACCCACCATGCGGCAGCGGCCATTAAGCCAGAGGCTGGAATGGTCAAAATCCAAGCCCAAACAATGCTGCCCGCCAAACCCCATCGTACAGAAGACATTCTTCTGG
>JALRCP010000158.1 GCA_023257325.1 Polynucleobacter sp.
GCACACCAGGAATCGTATCTGCCAACACACTGGTAACTTCTGACCAAATACGATCAATTTTTTCAAAGCCATAACGCAACTTATCTCGCACCACATGAATGGCCCACCCTATAAAAGGTAGAGGAATCAATGTGACCAAAGCTAACCATGGATCAATCGATATTAAGATGCCTGCTGTCATCAAAATCATCAATATATCTGTCGCAAAATCGAGTAGGTGTAAAGACAAAAATAAGCAGATGCGATCCGATTCTGAGCCAATACGCGCCATCAGATCACCGGTGCGCTTACCCCCAAAATATTCCAGCGATAACTTCATTAAATGCTGATAGGTCGTTGTTCTTAAATCAGCACCAATACGCTCGCTCACCAAGGCAAGAATGTATGTCTTGGCCCAACCCAAAATCCAGGCCAAGATGGCAGCCAACAACAAGGCACCCAAATAAAAGAGAGTTAAATCGTAGTTAATGGCTTGACCATTTTGATAAGGCAACAAAATATCGTCCATTAAAGGCATGGTCAGATAAGGCGGCACCAAAGTCGCCGCCGTTGATGCCAAAGTCAAGGCAAAGCCTGCGAACAATTGGCCTTTATAGGGCTTGGCAAAACGCCACAAACGTAACAAGGTCCATGTAGATGGCGGCGTCAAATTTTCTGAACTGCAAGCAGGACAGTCGTCTTGATCTGGTGGCAATGGTACCCAACAGGTGGGGCACAAAGTTTGACTGGACTCCTGATTTGCATGAGTAGGATGGCCCAAAAATTTGGCTGACTCTATTTGATACTGCTGCAATAAGCGACTCGCCGCTGGGTTCTGCGCCAATGTAAATTTCCATTGAGCCAATTGCCCTACTGAATCAGTCAATTGCAAAGTAACTACTCCAGCATGGTCATGCAAATTTAGACTCTGGCCCACTGAGAAATCCCAACGACCCCAAGCACCCGCTTCTTGATAGCTAGTTCCCAAAAGACCTTGGTTACTTAAACAAACAAGCCCTTTAGAAAAATGCAATTGATCATCTAAATCAATTTCCAAAATAGCGATGATCTCTTCGCCGGGACGCAGCATGGCGGATATAGCTTGGCGCCAATCAGCTCGTAAGTAATGGATGGGACTAGATGAAATAGAGGTCAAAGGAAATAGTGGCTTTAATGTCTGAATTTGTTGGCAATTATCGCAAATTTACCCGGCAAAATATTTACTCTGCGGTGTCAACCAAAAAGGCCCCAAACCGTTAAACGACAACGTACAATTAGGTATTTTTGGCACTTTCGCCCCACATGAGCAAAAAAACTATAGAAATCATAGATATAAAGGTCCTAAAAGGACCCAGCATGTGGACCTATCGCCCAGTTCTAGAAGCTTGGGTTGACATACACGATCTAGAAGACTGTCCTTCCAATACCTTGCCGGGTTTTACCGATCGCTTGGTGGCTTGGTTGCCAAGCTTGATTGAACATCGTTGCTCCTACGGAGAGCGTGGTGGCTTTATCAAACGTTTAGAGGAAGGTACGTGGCCCGCTCATATTCTTGAGCACGTGACTTTAGAACTACAAAATCTTGCAGGCATGCCTGGTGGCTTTGGTAAAGCCAGAGAAACCAATCGACGCGGCGTTTACAAAGTCGTTGTAAGAGCTTGGCACGAAAAAATTACGGAAACAGCGCTCTACCATGCCAGAGATTTAGTCATGGCAGCGATTGAAAACAAACCCTTTGATGTGCTAGGAGCTATCAAAGAAATTGAAGACATGGTTGATAGCTTATATCTGGGTCCAAGCACAGGATGCATTGTGGATGCCGCCCGAGAAAAGAAAATCCCTGCCACTCGACTATCAGAAGGTAACTTAGTGCAATTGGGTTACGGCATTAAGCAACGTCGCATTTGGACAGCAGAAACTGATTTAACCAGTGCGATTGCCGAGGGTATTTCTAGAGATAAAGATTTAACAAAGTCTTTATTAGCTTCTTGCGGCGTTCCTGTTCCAGAAGGACGCATGGTTGAAAGTCCCCAAGATGCATGGGAGGCAGCACAAGACATCGGTGGTCCAGTGGTGGTGAAGCCCTATGACGGCAATCATGCACGAGGCGTTTTTACAAACCTCACCAAACAAGCTCAAATAGAAAAAGCTTATGAAGACGCCATCAAAGAAGGTAGCGGCGTCATTGTGGAGCGCTACATCCCAGGTAACGAGCATCGTTTACTGGTGGTCGGTAAAAAAGTGGTTGCCGCCGCCAAAGGAGAATCTGCTTGGGCCAAGGGTGATGGCAAACGAACCATCCGTGAACTCATTGAACAAGAGATCAATACCGACCCAAGACGTGGGGACGCTGAAATATTGCCACTCAGCCCTGTTTTGTTCGATACCAAACTTGAACTTGAACTCGGACGCCAGAACATGACCTTAGATTCTGTTCCTGCACCAGGCCAAGAAATATTGGTTCAAGGTTCAGGCAATATGGCCTTTGAAGTGACTCACTTGGTCCACCCTGCTGTTGCTGAACAAGCCGCCTTAGCTGCCCGAGTGATTGGCTTGGATATTGCTGGCATTGACATTGTGGCTGAGGATATTTCTAAGCCCCTGGAAGAACAAGGTGGCGCCATTGTTGAGGTCAATGCAGGTCCTGGCTTAATCATGCACTTAAAACCTGCCGTCGGTGAGCCGCAACCTGTGGGCGCTGCCATCGTGGACCATTTATTTCCGAACAATGCAGATGGAAGAATTCCAGTAGTTGGCGTAACTGGATCTCGTGGCAAAACCATGGTCGCCCAAATCACAGCACACCTCATGCAATTAACCGGTCTCAAAGTAGGTCTTACTTGCAGCAAGGGGGCTTTCTTTAATCAACGCATGCAAACCTCTGGCAATTGTGCGAACTGGACAAGTGCCAATCGTATCTTGCTCAATCGCCAAGTTGAAGCAGCTGTTTTTGAAAACGACAGTCGCACCATTCTGAATGAAGGTCTGGCTTATGATCGCTGCGCTGTTGGCATTGTGACTAACTTAGATCCGCAAGACACAGTTCCAGAATGCTCAATCACTGAACCTGAACATATCTATAACGTCATGAGAACTCAGGTTGACGTTGTTTTACCCACAGGTCATGCAGTGCTCAATGCAGACGATGAATCTGTCGCCAAAATGGCTGAGCTATCTGACGGTGAAGTCATTTTCTTTAGCAAATATGGCATGAACGACATCATTCACCAGCACCTAGCCAAAGGTGGTCGTGCATTATTCACAGAAAACAATATGATTTACTTGGTCACTGGCCAGGAACGTCATACCTTAATTAGTACTGCCAACATTCCTCTTTTACACGTCAGTAGCAAGGCCAATACCCTAGAGAGCGTACTGGCTTCTGTTGCTGCAGCATGGGCATTGAATATCCCCAAAGACATCATTGCTGCTGGACTTCAAACTTATCACTAGCCAACATCATGGAATTAATTCGCATCCGAGCACTTCGAGGCCCTAACATTTGGGGCAAACACACGTCCCTCGAGGCTTTGGTGCAATGTGAACCCAGTGAAAGAGTGATCACCAACATCTCTGGATTTGAAACGCGCTTACGTGAACGTTTTCCGCAGCTAGGTCCACTCAGACCTCACACTCAAAATGAATCCGTATCCCTAGCGCATGCTCTTGAGGTTTGCTCAAGAGATCTTCAAGCACAGGCTGGATGCCCGATTACTTTCAGCAGAACCATGACTACACCAGACGAAGGTGTTTATATTGTGGTGGTTGAATATACCGAAGAAAAAGTGGGTCGCTTGGCACTTGATTTGGCCATGCAATTATGTAAATCCGCCTTGATTGATAACGGCTCCCATTTAGATGAATACCTCAAACAATTAAGAGAGCTCGATGAAGACATTCGCTTAGGACCCAGCACAGGCTCTATCGTTGAAGCAGCCATTGCCCGAGGAATTCCTTATCGCCGCCTAACTGAAGGCAGTATGGTGCAATTAGGTTGGGGCAGTAAACAACGTCGAATACAGGCCGCAGAAACCAGCTCTACAAGTGCCATTGCTGAGTCAATTGCTCAAGATAAGCAGCTCACTAAAAACTTATTGCATGCAGCCGGCGTTCCGGTGCCGATGGGGAAAATAGTGACCTCTTCTGAGGAAGCTTGGGAAGCTTATTTAGAAATCAAAGCGCCCGTTGCGATTAAGCCTCGTGATGGCAATCAAGGTAAAGGCGTGGCAGTCAACATTGATACACGCGAACAAATTGATATTGCTTTTAACGCTGCCTCAGCGATTTCTTCAGAGGTGATTGTGGAACGTTACATGCCTGGACACGATCATCGTTTACTCATCATTGGCGGACAGTTAGTAGCAGCAGCCAGACGTGAACCACCCTATGTGATTGGCAACAATCAACACACCGTTCGTGAGTTGGTAGAAGAAGTGAATAAGGATCCATTGCGGGGTGATGGTCATGCGACTTCACTGAGCAAAATACGTATTGATGAAATTGCCATTGCGACTCTCAAGAATCAAGGTTTAACGCCTGACTCAATTCCACCTAAAGGTTTGCGCGTTACTTTACGCAATAACGCTAACTTGAGCACCGGCGGCACTGCTACAGACGTGACCGATGATGTGCATCCTGATTTAGCCGCCTCAGCAATAGCAGCAGCTCAAATGGTTGGCCTAGATATTTGTGGGGTGGATGTGGTGTGTGACAACGTCTACCGCCCCTTAGAAGAACAAGGCGGAGGCATTGTAGAAGTTAATGCCGCTCCAGGCCTACGCATGCACCTGCATCCTTCTTACGGCAAAGGCCGTCCAGTGGGTGAAGCCATCATCTCAACCATGTTTGGTAAAGAGGACGATGGGCGCATTCCGGTGGTTGCTGTAACAGGCACCAACGGAAAAACTACTACTGTGAAGTTAATGAGCCATATCTTCAAACAACAAGGTTTACGGGTGGGCCATACTGGCACAGATGGTGTGTATATCAATGGCCGAAGAATTGATACAGGTGACTGCAGTGGCCCCAAGAGTGCGCGCAATGTTCTCATGCATCCTGACGTGGATGCTGCAGTACTGGAAACTGCTCGCGGCGGTATCTTAAGAGAAGGTCTTGGCTTTGATCGTTGCCAAGTGGCGATTGTTACCAATTTGGGTGAAGGCGATCACCTTGGCATGAATTACATCAATACCACTTCAGAGTTGGCAGCAGTCAAGAGAGTAATCGTACAAAACGTTTCCAGTGATGGCACGGCTGTTTTAAACGCTGCTGACCCCATGGTCGCAAAAATGGCCAAAGTATGCCCAGGCAAGGTGACTTTCTTTGCCAAAGACATTCATCACCCCATCATGGCAAAACACCGTGCACAAGGTCAACGTGTGGTCTTTGTTGAAAATAACAAGGTTGTAGCCAGTGAGGGCAAGAAAGAATTTCACATTGACTTGAATCAGATTCCCATGACAGCCAACGGCACAATTGGTTTTCAGGTTGAAAATGTCTTAGCCACAGTAGGAGCAGCATGGGCGCTGGGGATTCAATGGGATACGATTGCGCAAGCTCTAGGTTCTTTTGAAAGTGACTCTCAAACCGTTCCAGGTCGCTTTAATTTATTCAAACACAAAGGAGCCACCATCATCGCTGATTATGGCCACAATCCTGATGCGATTCGAGCCCTTTCTGAAACCATCATTGAAATGCCAGCCAATCAAAGATTGGTAGTCATCAGCGGTGCTGGTGATCGCCGTGATGAAGATTTACGCCGTCAAACAGAAATCTTAGGGCAGTATTTTGACCATGTGATTCTTTACGAAGATCAATGTCAACGTGGACGTGCTGATGGCGAAGTTATCAACATCATGCGTGAAGGGTTAATGGCCTCTAAACAAGTGAAAAAAATTGAAGAAGTCCACGGTGAATTTTTAGCGATTGATAAAGCTTTATCTCAAGTGAAAGCCAACGATATTTGTTTGATTTTGGTTGACCAAGTAGAAGAATCCTTGGCGCACCTCGCTAAATCTTGTCAATCCTAAATACTCAATCGCTTAACTCAATGATTGGCTTTTCTTGAGGTAAGTGGCTTTTATC
>JALRCP010000208.1 GCA_023257325.1 Polynucleobacter sp.
ATGAGGCACTTTGAAGTGTGAGCCATCGGCTTGATTTTTTCCTACCAAATCAAAGCGAATAACTTTGCCTGGTAACAAGCCTAAACCTGGCGTGACTTCTGTCCCCTTTGGTGCATCAAAACGGATTTCTGTGCTGCTCTCAAACAACATTTGCTCACCCACACAAACACCCAACATGGGCTTGGTGCGGCTGGCTTCTAAAACGGCATCCAACAACCCTGATTCTTGTAAATGTGACATGCAATCAGGCATGGCGCCTTGCCCGGGAAGCACAACCTTATCGGCCGCTTTAATTTCTGCTACTTGTGAAGAAATCATGACCTTGGCTTCAGGCGACGCATGAATCAATGCCTGTGCAACAGAACGCAAATTACCCATTCCGTAATCAACAATGGCAATGCTCGGTGAATTTTTAGACAAGGTTTGAACCTAATGACGGGCAAGTGAGTATGAAGTGCTTACAAACTACCTTTTGTAGAAGGAACCACACCGCTGGCACGAGGATCCAATTCCAAGGCCATGCGCAAGGCACGGCCGAAGGCCTTGAATACTGTTTCAATTTGATGGTGCGCGTTGATGCCACGAATGTTGTCAATGTGCAAAGTCACTCCGGCGTGGTTCACAAACCCACGGAAGAATTCAATGGTCAGATCGACATCAAAGTCACCCACGCGAGCACGCGTGAACGGTACATGGAACTCCAAGCCAGGACGTCCTGAGAAATCAATCACCACGCGCGACAAGGTTTCATCCAAGGGCACATAAGAATGGCCATAACGCGTAATGCCTTTTTTATCACCCACAGCTTTAGCAATGGCTTGACCTAGAGTAATGCCCACATCCTCAACGGTGTGATGATCATCAATGTGTGTGTCACCTTTGGCGCTAACCGCCAAGTCAATCATGCCGTGACGAGCGATTTGGTCCAACATATGATCTAGGAATGGAACCCCAGAATTGAGTTGAGCTTTGCCCGTTCCGTCCAGATTGAGAACAATCTGAATTTGGGTTTCTGAAGTATTACGAGTGACGTCTACATTGCGCATACCGTCATAATATCACCGTCCCCTTGGATTTCCACCCCGTGGTAATCTTCTGAAGGTGCTGATTTTGAAAGAAATTAGCTTAATTTCATTGAAATAATCGTAAAAATTACTGAATAAATAAGGCAAGACAAGAAGATGAGCCGCTTTTGGAGCAAAACTGTTAAAGAGTTAACGCCCTATGTTCCGGGCGAACAACCCAAATTAAGCCAGCTCATCAAACTCAACACCAACGAGAGCCCCTATGGCCCCTCTCCCAAAGCATTGGCCGCCATTGCTGCCGCCAATACTGAAGCTTTGCGTCTTTACCCAGACCCGAATTCTGATGCCTTGAAACAAAGCATTGCCAAACTTCATGGTCTGACAGCTAATCAAGTGTTTGTAGGCAATGGTTCCGATGAAGTCTTGGCCCATGTATTTTTAGGCTTACTCAAACATGAACACCCCATTTTGTTTCCGGACATCACTTACAGCTTTTATCCGGTCTACTGCAAACTCTACGGCATCTCTTTTGACAATATTCCATTGAGTGATGACTTTTCAATTTCAGTGGCTGACTACCTGAAGAAAAATAATGGTCGCAATGGTGGCATCATTTTTCCAAACCCAAATGCTCCAACAGGCAGAGCATTGCCTTTAAAAAACATTGAAACCTTGCTTGAATCCAACCAAGACAGCGTTGTAGTGATTGATGAAGCTTATGTTGACTACGGTACTGATTCAGCGATTGCATTGGTTCATCAATACCCCAATCTATTGGTCACACGCACACTGTCTAAATCATATGCACTCGCAGGATTGCGAGTGGGCTATGCAGTCGGTCACCCAGACTTAATTGAAGCTCTTGAGCGCGTTAAAAATAGCTTTAACTCTTACCCCA
>JALRCP010000109.1 GCA_023257325.1 Polynucleobacter sp.
GTGTTTTGGCCGAAGACCCTGACGAAAAGATTGATACCCATGAGCTACAACTAGAGGTAGACGGTGAGCTTTGGGAGTACCACGAAAAGGCCTATGTGGCGTTTCATAAACCGACAGGTTATGAGTGCTCCCACAAAACCAGCCACCATCCCAGTATTTATGGTCTTTTGCCACAACCGCTGATTGAACGGGGTATCCAATGCGTGGGTCGTTTGGATCATGACACCACGGGCTTGATTTTGATGTCCGATGACGGCCAGTTTATTCATAAAATGACCAGCCCTAAAAAGAATATCGGCAAAGTTTATGAAATCACCGCTGCGGATGAGCTCAAAGACTCCCAATTGCAACATCTTCTCAATGGCGTAGTTTTAGACGATGACCCCAAGCCCTGCTTTGCCACAGCTTGCCAACAAGTTTCTGAAAAAGTACTGCACATGACCATTGTTGAGGGTCGCTATCACCAAGTCAAACGCATGATGGCAGCAGTTGGCAATCATGTGGCTCAATTGCATCGCATCACAATTGGCGAATACAACTTACCCCACGACTTGGCGCAAGGTGAATGGCGCTGGCTTTACCCTCAAGACCTTTCTTTATTGTCTAAAAGTGTTTCAAAGACAGAAAGTTAATTTTTCTTGAGATAAATCAAAGCATCCTTGGCTCAATCAGCCTAAAGTGAACTCAGTTTAATGAGTCATTCAGGGAGGATGGTATGTTAGGTGAATTATTTGGATCTTTTGCAGGTCAACTCAGCTTGCTAGTGATCATGGCCATGATTGTGACTGGCTTTATCGCTGTCAAAGTATTGCTCAAAAAGATGAATGAAAATCCAGAAAAGTAATTCTGTTAGTTTTTTGACTTCTCTGAATTACTTGATTAATGCGAGGCCCTCTTTAAAGTGAGGGTGTTCGCAGGATTGCAATAGCTCAAACACCACCATTTCGGTCGTGACTAACTCCGCGCCATTGCCCGCCAAACGATCAAATGCGGCATCGCGATTGGCCTCAGTTCTAGAACTACAGGCATCGGTCACCACCCAAACATCGAATTCTTCATCTAAGAGGCCCAATGCAGTTTGCAATAGGCAGACATGTGCTTCACAACCAGCAATCAAGATGGTGTTTCTTTCCTCTGCCCCCTCTTGCTTGCGGGCAAGGTGCTTGGGCAAACTTCTGGCATTGCCCATGGGTTTAGAGGGTTTTCTGAGAATCTCAACCAAGCCGTCCTCGCAAGCTCCAAAATGCATCTTTGAGAGAGTTTTTTGACAAAGCGATTTCAACTCAGCATCGTTAGGGCCTAGTTTGTCAGGGTTTTGCTCTGTAGCAATGATGGGCAATTGCAATAGCTTGGCAATTTTGGCTAGACGCACGGCATTAGCCAAAACCTTCTGCCCCTCATGAATGACTGGCATTAATTTAGTTTGGTAATCCACCAAAACCAGTTGTGATTCTTGAGCAGATAAGAGCATAGACATAAGGGTTATCAGTTTTTAAGTTTGAATACGTGGTATTTTCTTACAAAATAGCACGAAGGAGTTATATTTTGTTGGCTGCATTTTTAATCATCATTCCATTGGTTGCCTTTGTTTTTTACATCAGGGCGATTAGCAAAGCCTTGGCTGTGATTGATCCAAGCTATCGCACTCAACCACCGGGCATGGCGTGGTTGTTATTGATTCCAATTTTTAATGTGATTTGGTTTTTCTTTTTGCTCAAAGCCATCAAGAATGGTTATGAGCGCATGAGCGATGCTCGCCGATTCAATCAAAAGATTGATACGGGCTATCACTACGGCATCGCAATGGGGTGTTGCTGGGCTGCTGCGTTCATACCTAAGCTCATCTTTATTTCTATTATTCCTATGTTTGTTTTTTCAATCCTTCACTGGACCAAACTGAATAACGCACGCCGCCAAGCACTGACTGAATTGGGATGATTGCTTACGGACGCTGCAAGAATACTTGGGCTGTCATTTTTCCAGCAAACGTTAATTCAAGCTGCACCCCATCGTTCCCTTGAAGAACCTGGACCCCCTCTTGAGGCATTGGGTTTGTTTTTTGAACCATGAGTAAATGAGCCGGCCAATCCACTCGCAATGTCGCACTCATGGGTAAATAACCATCAAAATATCGACGCATCAAGGGGCCCGCATTGAGCTTGAATTCATTCTGGGATAACTGATCGAGCGCCCTTGATTCCAGATCAATGCAAATGGAAGCTCCACGTTCAACATCAGTGAGTGTCACACGATTGTCTTTCACTTCAGCAGAGGCCATTTTCTCTAGACTCTTGACAGCGATCTTTCGTATTCTTTCCTCATTAAACACAATCACCACTTTTCTAATGGGATCCAATTGATGATGACACGTAGCGATGCTGACAACTCCGCTATCTAAACTTTGAGGGGTGATTTTGACACGTGATTCGTAACGATAAGCACCTGGGTCTGGTCTTTGCTTGAGATATTTGATTTCTCCTTCGTTGGCCAAATCTGAAAAATCCAAGGCTGTGACATTTTGAGATAAAAGAAACATCACAATTGCCGCTGAAGATGAGATGATTGAATGAATCCCTGTCATATAGACCCTTTCGATTGATACTCAACCGCTTTTATCAACCAAACTTCTAAAGCATGAGCCAAGTCTTTTTTACTAAACGAGCAACTCTCTTCAGTAAATAAGGAAGAGGACTCAATGCGAGATAAAACACCCTCCAAGGCATCAGGATATTTTTGAGGCAAGTTCATTTGACTCACCAACGCTCTCAATTCTTGAATGAGTACAGCGCTATCGACCTGCCCAGCCTGCCATTCTTTTAACAACTGTTGATGAGCGGAAATGTTCATGGATGATTCTTTAATGAAATAAGTTCAGCCTGAAGGGTTTTCATCAAATCCTGAGCGGACATGGCTCGGGCTTTGGCATAGGCTGTACCTGCCCATAAATTTTGATATTCACCATCGTCTTGCTCCCCCGCCCACTTTCTCATTGAAGCCGTAAGAAGATTTTGAATCGGAAAAGGCAAATAAGTTTTATTTTTCATCTCCATCATGTACTGATTCAAAATGCCTTGCGCAGGCCGTCCTGAAAATGCTTGGGTGAACTGTGCGCCACGGCCATGTTCATTCAGTACATAACGACGATGAGCAGGACTTGCTCCAGACTCTGACGCCACCAGAAATGCTGTTCCCATCTGCGCCGCAACCGCGCCCAAGGCCAATACACCCTGGATATCACGACCGTTCATGATGCCGCCAGCGGCCACCATCGGAATGGACACGTGTGCTTGTAGTTGTTTGAGTAACTCTGAAACAGATAATTTCTCATCCGCTTGGTCTGGGTGAAATATTCCTCGATGTCCTCCAGCCTCAATTCCTTGGACCACGATGAAATCAGCACCTGTTGCTTGAATTTTGAGCGCCTCATCGATGCAAGTAGCGGTAATACCCACCTGAATTCCTAGCTCTTTTGCGCGCTCAATGAATTCTTGCTCAGGCAAACCAAAATGAAAGGTCAAGACATCTGGACGATGAATCCAGATGGGCTCTAACATATCTTTTAAGTTTGGAATGTATGGAGGCTTGGGAATCTCTACTGAAATAGGCCGCTTGGATAAAACAGTTCTTAAATCAGCCAAGGCCTGGTTTTGCACATCGATGCTGGGCATCTCTGGCTCTTGAAAGACAAAAAAATTGGCATTGACTCGCTTGGAATGCGCAGCATTCAATAAGGCAGTCGTGGCTTTGAGATCCGCGTCTATTTTTTCAGGGCTTGAATAGGCAAAGCCAAAACTTCCCAATCCTCCAGCATTGGCAACAGCAGCAGCCAATTGAGGCGTGTTAATTCCTCCAGCCATCGGTGCTTGAATCACAGGGATTAATAGATCTGAAAACTTGAACATGCGAATCAATGAGAAATTGAAGTTTCTCTAGGATAACGCCTTGTGAATTAATTTTCAGCCGATGTAAAAAGAGCTTCCCTAGGGAAGCTCTTTTTTGCTCACTGACTTAAGGATTAAGCAGTTACTGTTTTTGCCACATCACTGAAATCTTTGATTTGGTCAAAGTTCATGTATCTGTAGATATCAGCACTACTTGCATTGATCACGCCGATATCAGCCATGTATTCTTCTTTCGTTGGAATACGACCCAACTTAGAACAAATAGAAGCCAACTCAGCAGACCCCAAGTAAACAAACGTGTTTTTACCCAAACGGTTCGGGAAGTTGCGAGTTGATGTCGACATCACAGTCGCACCTTCACGTACTTGAGCTTGGTTACCCATACAGAGTGAGCAACCAGGCATTTCCATGCGCGCACCTGCACCACCCAAGACACCATAGTGACCTTCTTCAGTCAACTGCTTGGCATCCATCTTGGTTGGAGGAGCAACCCATAACTTCACAGGAATATCACGTTTGCCTTCTAACAATTTAGACGCTGCACGGAAATGACCAATGTTGGTCATGCAAGAACCAATGAACACTTCATCGATCTTCGCGCCAGATACTTCAGACAAGGTTTTCACATCATCTGGGTCGTTCGGGCAAGCCACAATTGGCTCATGAACATCTGCCAAGTCAATTTCAATCACAGCAGCATACTCAGCATCTGCATCACCTTTTAACAACTCAGGCTTGGCCAACCAAGATTCCATGGCTTTGATACGACGACCTAAAGTACGGGCATCTGAGTAACCGTTGGCAATCATCCACTTCATCAAAGTGATGTTGCTGTTCATGTACTCAATGATCGGTTCTTTGTTCAAGTGAACAGTACAACCAGCGGCTGAACGTTCTGCAGAAGCATCTGACAATTCAAATGCTTGCTCAACTTTAAGATCTGGCAAACCTTCAATCTCAAGAATTCGGCCAGAGAAAATATTCTTCTTACCCTTCTTCTCAACTGTCAACAAGCCTTGCTTGATTGCATACAAAGGAATTGCGTTCACCAAGTCACGCAATGTGACGCCTGGCTGCATTTTGCCTTTGAAGCGAACCAATACAGACTCAGGCATGTCTAGAGGCATGACACCCGTAGCGGCCGCAAACGCCACCAAACCAGAACCTGCTGGGAAAGAAATGCCGATCGGGAAACGTGTGTGTGAATCACCACCAGTACCTACTGTGTCAGGCAACAACAAACGATTCAACCATGAGTGAATCACGCCGTCACCTGGACGCAATGCAACACCACCACGGGTGCTAATGAAATCAGGCAACTCATGATGCATCTTCACATCGACTGGTTTTGGATAAGCCGCTGTATGACAGAATGACTGCATCACCATGTCTGCTGAGAAACCTAAACACGCCAAGTCTTTCAACTCGTCACGAGTCATCGGACCGGTGGTGTCTTGTGAACCCACAGTCGTCATCTTAGGCTCGCAGTATGTGCCTGGACGCACGCCCTTGCCTTCTGGCAAACCACATGCACGACCGACCATCTTCTGCGCCAATGAGAAACCTTTGCCAGAGTCAGCTGGATTCGTTGGCAAGCGGAACAATGTAGAGACTGGCAAGCCCAAAGCTTCACGAGCTTTCGCTGTTAAACCACGACCGATGATCAATGGAATACGGCCACCTGCACGAACTTCATCAAACAACACATCAGACTTCACTTTGAATTCAGCAATCACTTTGCCATCTTTCAACGCTTTGCCTTCATAAGGACGCAATTCAACCACGTCACCCATGTTCATGTTGCTCACATCCAATTCAATCGGCAACGCACCCGCATCTTCCATGGTGTTGTAGAAAATCGGAGCGATTTTGCTACCCAAACATACACCACCAAAACGCTTATTAGGTACAAAAGGAATGTCTTCACCGGTAAACCACAATACGGAGTTGGTCGCTGATTTACGTGAAGAACCGGTACCCACCACGTCACCCACATAAGCCACTAAATTGCCTTTGGCTTGAAGAGCGGCCAATTGCTTGATTGGACCCACTTTGCCTGGCTCTTGTGGCTCAATGCCTTCACGTGGGTTTTTCAACATCGCCAATGCGTGGAGTGGGATGTCAGGACGGCTCCATGCGTCAGGCGCTGGAGAAAGATCGTCTGTATTAGTTTCACCAGTGACTTTGAACACGGTCAGCGTCAAGCTTTGTGGCACTTCTGGACGGCTGGTGAACCACTCCGCATCAGCCCAGCTTTGCAAGACAGCTTTGGCGTTGGCGTTGCCTTTATCGGCTTTTTCTTTGACGTCATGGAATTGATCAAACATCAACAAGGTCTTTTTCAAACCATCGGCAGCAATCCCGCCTACAGTGGCATCGTCTAATAATTCAATCAATGGAGAAATGTTGTAACCACCTAACATCGTGCCCAATAACTGGGTCGCTGTCTCACGAGTAATCAATGGAGTCTTTTCTTTACCAAATGCCACTGCAGCCAAGTAAGACGCCTTCACTTTCGCGGCATCATCCACACCGGCAGGAACACGATGAGTGATCAGCTCTACCAAAGTTGCTTCCTCACCCTTGGGAGGATTTTTCAATAATTCAATCAGTTCGCTGGTCTGCTGTGCAGACAAAGGTAGTGGTGGAATACCTAGAGCAGCACGCTCAGCAACATGATCACGGTAGGCTTTCAACATGGTGTTTCCCTCTCTTATTTAGGCAAATAAATAAACCAATTTTCTAGACTTATATCTTATATAAGACTTAGAAATCTGGCAAGCAATTAACCCTCACATCGTGACAAAATAGCCTAAACTGATGTCCAATTCATCAACGCCTTAAATAAAATTAAAAAATCATTTAAATCAATGATTTAAAGAAATAACCATGAAGAAAACAGACCTATACAAGAACGCAGGATTGGCTGTGGCCAACCAAATGAAGAACGCTGCCCCAAAACCAAAGGGGGCTAACAAAAAGAATACCGCTAAGAAATTGAACCCTCTTTTGGCTTCTTTGCTCAAAAAGCCAGAGTAAGCACTAATCCATTCAATGATCTAGAGATCAAACTTTGCTTTAATCTCCAGCGGCCATGGCGCTGCTTTTTGTTGAATGAAATCAACCCAAACCATGGTGGCACCGCCATTGGCATAAACCGTATCAGGGTCAGTCGTGAGTGAGATCACATTGAAAGTATCTACGCCCACTCTGCTGGGATTGGCAATGTATGTTTTGACCAGCAAATCAGCAGGGTAAGCAATTTGTTTTAAGAAATTACAAAAAGCATTCACGACGACCACACCGGCATCACCCTTAGTGACTTTTAATCCAAAGCTATCAAGCCAATTGACGCGAGCTTGTTCAATGTAACGAAAATAAACCGCATTATTCACATGACCCAAAGCATCCATGTCCCCCCAACGCACAGGAATGATGGATTCATGAACGAGTTTTTTCTCTTCTGGAATTTCAATGCGCATGGTGGCGACCTTTTGCTCTAAAGTTAGACCGTATTCTTGTCAATTTTGAACCATGCAGCGTACATAGCGGGCAATGCCAACAGTGTGAGCGCAGTGGCCACCAATAAACCACCCATGATGGCAATGGCCATTGGCCCCCAGAAAACGCTGCGTGACAATGGAATCATGGCCAAAATGGCGGCGGCTGCAGTCAGAATAATCGGACGATAGCGTGTCACGCAAGCATGAATAATCGCCTCTCTGGCAGGCATGCCACCAGCACGTCCTTGCTCAATCTGATCAATCAAGATCACTGAGTTACGCATGATCATGCCAAGTAAAGCAATGAATCCCAATAAAGCCACAAAACCAAAAGGTTTATTAAATAGCAACAAAGTCAGAGCCACTCCAGAGATGCCCAATGGAGCGGTTAGCACCACCAAGAATGCTCTTGAACTGCTGCGCAACTGAATCACCAACAATGTAAAAGTGATGAAGAGCATCACAGGAATGCCGGCATTGATCGAATCTTGACCTCGCGAACTCTCTTCAACCGAACCTCCAATTGCCACCTGATATCCTGGTGGCAATTGCGCCATCAATGATTGAAATTCTTTAAAAAGTTCTGCTGTGGCTGTTGGCCCTTGAATGCCTGGCATCACATCGGCTTGAAGGGTAATGGCGTACTCGCGATTCTCACGCCAAATAGTTGCAGGCTCCCAAACCACATTGACCTTGGCAATCCTTCCCAGCGGAATTGATTGACCGGACACTGTGGTCAACAGGGTTTCAGTTAAATCGCTTACTTGGTCACGTTCTGACCTGGGTAAACGCAACACAATCGGCGCCAATAAATCACCTTCGCGATACTGGCCCACGGTCACGCCTCCAAAATGACTGGAGAGTGTTTGCGCGATCACCTGAGGTGGCACACCCAGTTCGCGCGCCTTGGCTGCATCGACTTCAATTTTGGCCACGGGTTGATGCTCATTCCAATTGTCTTTCACACCATAAATCAAATTAGATTGCCTCATCACTTCTAAAAAGCGATTGGCTTCTACTCTCAAGCGAATCGGATCATCCCCTGTCACGCGAAACTCAACCGGATAAGTTACCGGTGGACCATTGGGCAGCAACTTGACTCTCAGACGAGCCTCAGGGGCTGCGTCCTCGAGCAATCTTGGTAACTCTTGATTCAAGCGATCACGATCAGACGGTTTAGCAATGATGACGGCTTGTGCTGCATTCGATCTTGGAAAAATAATATCGAGTGGCAAAAAGAAGCGCGGGGCACCATTGCCAATCCACATCGTGACCGACTCTATGCCTTTTTGCTCAAGAATCTTTGCTTCAATTTTTTTAGCAGCCCTCTCCGTGGCCTCAAAACTAGCACCTTCCGTTAAAAAGATGTCCACCAAAATTTCTGGGCGAGATGAATCTGGGAAAAATTGTTGTTGCACCTGACTCATGCCCACAATACCCAACACAAATGAAGCGATGGTCGCCATGATGGCTTTTTTACGATGGTCAATACACCACGCCACCACTGTTTTAAAGCGTTGATAAAACGGGGTGTCAAAATGCTCTTGTTCAGCCCCCTCTGGTGTAGCATGCGCCGGTTTTTTTAATAACAAATATCCCAAATACGGCACAAATAAAACAGAGACAAACCAAGAGATGATGAGAGCTGCTGCGGTTACGGCAAAAATTGCAAAGGTGTACTCCCCCACGGCTGACTTTGCAATACCAATCGGTAAGAAACCCACGGCCGTGATCAAGGTACCCGTCAACATCGGCATGGCAGTGAGTTCATAAGCGGCTGTCACCGCCTTCATACGATCGTAGCCCTCTTCCAGTTTACGAACCATCATCTCAACCACGATGATGGCGTCATCGACCAAAAGACCCAAAGCAATGATCAGTGAACCCAAAGAAATTTTGTGCAGACCCACACCCGCCAAATGCATGATCAAGAATGTCACGGCCATCACCAAAGGAATACTGATGGCCACCACCAATCCTGGGCGTGGATCAATGCGCCATGGATGACGATGCAAGCCCAAAGCCAAGAGACTGACCGCCAACACAATGATGAGAGCCTCTAAGAGAGTCATCAAAAACTCTCGCACGGACCCGGCCACCACTTTGGGTTGATTTTGAATCAATGAGAGCGTAACCCCCGCAGGTAAATCTTTTTCAATGGCCAAACTTGCCTTTGTGAGTGCTTTACCTAATTCAACAATATCACCACCAC
>JALRCP010000074.1 GCA_023257325.1 Polynucleobacter sp.
GCGCCAAGGCCATCCGGTCAAGGCCGATCGGTTTGATGTCAAACACAGTCCTGGCGCCATGGTGGACGTTGAATTTGCCTCTAAAAGAGACAGTTGTAAGGCGATTCGGGCTTTAGGTGCCGATAAATCCCTGGCGCAGAGCCAGTTCCAGGATTGATCCGGTTCCGGAATCTCTGAGAATACGGCTCCCGCACCAGTTCTAGAGGATCTAATCACAGCCACCCCCTGCTCAGCAGCAAAGATTAACTGCTCGGCCAATACTTTATTGACGCTACCCTGCCCGGTCCCGGCCACAACAATGCCTTGAACACCGACAGATACCAACATTTCTACTAATTTGGGCTTAGCCCCGGCATGACTAGTCACAATTTCAACCCATGGCCAGTTAGCCTCTGCAGGCAAATGCAAGTCAGCTTGACGTTTATGGATGGGGCCATCCAACTCCCGAGCATTCACCACCAAAGCATCCAACGCATGGGTGTGTTGCTTAGATAATTCCCTGGCCAAACAAGGCTTACCAGCCATGATGGCCAAAATACCGAACTGTTGAGCCTCTTTGGCCTGTTTGGCCAACAGTAGCGCTGATTTTAGGTTGGTTTGCCCATCCGAGTGATCTGCATTGGCAGGCAACATGGCGCCGGTTAAAACAACTGCTTTCTTATAGTGACTGGCCAATTTACCCAATGTGGCGTGTAAAAAGATGCCGGTTTCTTCCATGGTGTCAGTGCCGTGGGTAATCACAATCCCCGCCACTTCAGGGTTCTCTAAACCCTCTTTGACCGCCCAGCCTAATTGAACCAGGAGTGCTTCAGTCATATTGCGACTATCAATATTGGCAACTTGTACGGACTTGATGTCGCCAAACTCAGGATCAAACTGAAGTCCTTCAACCAAATCTCCGACCGGCACCTGTCCAGCTTGGTAACTCAGCGGTTTTTGAGGGTCATGGGCCAAGCCAGCAATGGTGCCACCCATGCCCAAAAGAAGTAAATATTGAGAACTCATAAAAAACATTATCAATGGGTATTGCAAGATATGAAATCACTGTATAGAATGCCAGCATGGATACAAATACAGTAAAACCTAAATTAACGGCTCGCCAAGAGGAAATCTTAGGCTTGATCACCGATGCCATCTCTCGCAGCGGACTACCCCCCACTCGCGCTGAAATTGCCACACGTTTAGGTTTTGCTTCGGCCAACGCCGCTGAAGAACATTTAAGAGCACTGGCTCGCAAGGGTTATGTAGAACTCACACCAGGCACTTCCCGCGGCATCAAGTTACCCAAACAATTGCATTTACCCGTACCAGCGTTACAACAATTAACACTACCGTTGATCGGTCGTGTGGCTGCAGGCTCTCCGATCTTGGCGGTTGAGCACATTCAAAAACAAGTCCCCTGCGACCCTTCGTTGTTCGACAAAGGAGCTGACTACCTCCTGAAAGTCCGGGGCATGAGTATGCGCGATGCAGGCATTTTGGATGGTGACTATTTGGCGGTGAAGAAAACCAGCGAAGTGCGCAATGGTGAAATCGTCGTTGCTCGCTTAGATGATGAAGTGACCGTGAAACGTTGGTCACAAACCAAAGGTCCTCATGGCATGAAGATTGAATTGATTGCTGAAAATCCTGATTTTGAAAACATCATGGTCGATCCTCGCCGAGATGAAATCACCATTGAGGGTTTGGCGGTTGGCTTAATCAGACCGGGTGGTCTTTGATGGTCTCAGCTGATGAGTCCTTCTTTTTATTCTAAGTTTCTAATCTATTCATCAATCAATCAATAAATAGACGCTTCGCCTTCCGGTCGATTTTTAAAGCGTTTATGAATCCAGTAATACTCTGGGATTCTGGGTTGAATCACTTCTTCAAAATATTGATTCATGCGCTTTGTATCAGCCACAGGATCATCTGTTGGAAAATTGGGCCAGGGTTGCCCTACATGACAGTCATAACCCGATTGATCGGCACGTAAAGTGGTGAATATCGGACAGACTTCTGCGCCAGCTAACTTGGCCATTTTAGAAACTGATAAAACGGTGTTGGTCGACACCCCAAAAAATGGGACGAACTCTGAATCCCTGCGGCCTAAATCCATATCGGGTGATAAACACACAAAGGTTCCTTTGCGTGCCTCACGAATCAACTCTCGTCCATGACTTTCTCTTAAAAGCATTTTGGCGCCAAAACGTTCACGCCATTTTTTAATGCGCGGTTCAAAGTAATCGTTTTTCATA
>JALRCP010000052.1 GCA_023257325.1 Polynucleobacter sp.
CATCATATTGACCATACCTTGAATAGCACCTGTAGGAAATCCTTGCGCATTACGCAAATCTGGCATGGCATGAAATGCACGGTATAAGTAGCTAGAACCGTCAACTAGCAAAAGGCGATGTGTAGACATCCCACAATCGTACAATTGATGCATGATGACATCGACTTTTTCTACTAAGACACTTTCTCAAAATAAGGTTTTTTACCTCATTTTGATGACCCTTACTTTATCAATTCTTGTTTTATCTCAAGGACTTAGCGCACAATCATCGCAAGGTTTGAGCGCTGAAGAATTGCAAAAAATCAATCAGCAACCGATTGCCAAACAAATCAAAAATAACGCTGAAACTGGTAAATCAGGCGATAAAAAACCCACTTTTGAACATCAAGAGGCTGATGGCACGCACATCAAAGAATTTAAGGAAGGTGGCAAAGCCACTGAAGTGATTGTTGAAAGCCCCATGGGAACTCGCTATGAGTTGAGCAATCCCAATGACGCCGCTTCACCTCAAATCAGAGACCAAAACGTCAATCGCGTCCCCACCATTCGAATGCCGTTTTAATTTCATATGGCCGTTTTTACCTCAGTCACACTGGATGAAGTCAACGCTTGGCTAAAGCATTACCAACTGGGGTCAGCGCTTGAAATTAAAGGTATCAGTTCGGGCATTGAAAACTCGAACTTCTTTTTGACCACCGAAAAAGATTCGGTTCAACAAGAATTTGTTTTAACTTTGTTTGAACGTCTTTCAAAAACGCAATTGCCTTATTACCTTGAGCTCATGGAGCACTTGGCCCTCAAGGGTATCGCAGTTCCAGCTCCGGTGCGCAACCGACAAAATGAAATCGTGGGCGAACTCAATGGCAAACCAGCCTCAATTGTGACCAAACTCTCGGGCAGCTCCTGCCTTCAACCCAATCTTCGCCACTGCGAACTGGTGGGTCAAGCCTTGGCTCAAATGCATTTAGCCGGAAAAGATTTCCGCTTATCTCAACCCAATTTACGTAGCATCAATTGGTGGAAAGCAACCGTACCGGCAGTTTTGCCCCATCTCAATTCAGCACAAAGCGAACTCATTGAGTCTGAACTCAATGCTCAAATAGATTTTTTTCAAAGCGACTCCTATCAATCATTACCATCAGGTCCCGCACACTGCGACCTATTTCGGGACAATGTTTTATTCGACAGCTCAAGCGGCCAAGATGAGCTGGGCGGTTTTTTTGATTTTTATTTTGCTGGTAACGATAAGTGGTTATTTGATTTAGCCGTGACCGTGAACGATTGGTGTATAGATTTAAGCAGCGGTGAAATCAATCCAAATCGCTACACAGGTATGTTGCAACAATATCAACAAGTCAGACCTTTTACAGCCGAAGAATCAGCCTCATGGAACATGATGCTTCGTGCGGCCGCCATGCGCTTCTGGGTATCGCGATTATGGGATTTTTATTTGCCACGCGAAGCTCAATTGTTAACACCTCATGACCCTACACACTTTGAGAGAATTCTGATTCTGCGTCGTCAGGTGACTTCTGACATTCCCAAAATATAATAGCGACCATGCAATTAAATAAAGCACCTTCAAGTGATGGCTACGTATGGGTCAGACAAGGCCTATGGCTCTTTAAAAAGAATCCTTTGGCATTCTTGATGTTGGTTTTTTTATATATTTTTATTGCCCAATTCGCCATTTTGATTCCAGTGTTTGGTGTTTTTGCAGTTTTGTTACTGACTCCCGCTTTAACAGTTGGATTTATGACAGCCTGTCAAAAAGTCATTTTGGGTGAGCGCATATTACCGACCGTTTATCTTGAAGGTCTTAGAAATGACAGCCCGGGTGTGCGTAAAAATTTATTGGTACTTGGGACGATTTACGCTTTTGCTATTTTGATTTTGAGTCTAGTGGCCAGCGCCTTTATTGACTTCAAACAATTAGTGACTCTACTGACTCAGCAACAACCTCCCACCATTCGAGAAGTTCAAGATCTCTATTTAGGTCTAAGTATTGGCATTCTTTTATATATTCCTGTTGCCATGGTGATGTGGTTTGCCCCTGTTTTAATTGCCTGGGAAAAAATGTCCGTGGGCCAAGCTCTTTTTTCAAGCTGGATTGCTTGCTGGACCAATAAAGCAGCCTTCATTTTTTATTTGATGATTTGGGCGGTATTCATTGTGGCAGTGCCATTTTTTATGGAAGCTTTTTTGGATGGATTTGGGCTTCGCGCTGCAATTCCTTTTGTGATTCCCCCTTATTCCATGGCAGCGCTGACCGTGATGTATTGCTCTTTCTTTGCCACTTGGAAAGCTTGCTTTAATAAATAGATTCATTGATACAAAAAAAGGGCTGAAGATGAGCCCTTTAAATAGAAAATTTTTTCTCTCTGTTTTTAGTCAATGGCTGTGAGTTTTGCAATCGCTAACTGCAACCATTTTGCTCCATGCCGATTAAAGTTCACATGAGCCTTGGCTTGATCAGCCTGACCTTCAATCGCCAAGATTCTGCCCTCACCAAATTTGGTGTGAAACACACTCTGCCCAACCCTAAAACCATGGCCGTTGTCTGCTCTTGGAAGAGTACTCATCGGTGCCGCAATAGAGCTTGCACTTGATCTTGGAAGGGTGGCCGCAGGCCCACCCCAATCACTGCCCTCAGACCATGAAGGCATGCGAGTGGTGGTGCTTGCCCCCCAACGTGAATCTTTGTTCTTAGGGGTCAAGTGTTTTAAAGATTCAGCAGGCAATTCGTCTAAAAATCTCGATGGCAAGTTGTAGCGCACCTGACCATGCAATAAACGTGATTGGGTATGAGATAAAAACAATCGTTCTTTGGCTCGAGTAATGGCCACATACATCAAACGACGCTCTTCCTCCAAGCCATCATCTTCATTGATGCTGTTCTCGTGTGGGAATAAACCCTCTTCGAGTCCAGT
>JALRCP010000199.1 GCA_023257325.1 Polynucleobacter sp.
GTGGGCATCAACGTGCGATACAAAATTATCTGACTTCTTGCTCTCGTCGATTTGTGCGACCACGTGTGGGATCTCAGCTAATGTTGGTGTGGCGAGAACGCTGAGATGACAGAGGCTCAGACCAAGGTTTTTTGCCACCAAGAGTTGACCACTTTGAAGTAAGGTTAAAACACCACTCGTTTGTGCTTCTGCTTTGATTGCCGCAATAGAGCTTCCTTGTTCAATCATTTGCTGGATTGATTCAGTGATCGGCATGACTTGATGCACAGCTCTGCGTCCATCAAAACCTGAGCCTTGACAGGTATCACAAGTACTTGATGAATGACCGTTGCAAGATTGACAAAAAATTCTCACCAAACGTTGTGCGGTAATGCAACTGACGTTGTTGGCAATTTGACTGCTTGAGCAACCCAATTGTTGAAGTCTTGAGATGGTGCTGGGCGCATCATTGGCGTGTAAGGTCGCCAAGACCAAATGACCGGTTTCTGACGCTTGAAGTGCAATTTGGGCGGTTTCATGATCTCTGATTTCTCCCACCATAATGATGTCCGGATCTTGTCGCATGAGCGCACGCAGTGCTACATCAAACCGTAAACCTGCTTTTTCATTGATAGGTACTTGATTGATACCCTTTAATTGAATTTCTACTGGATCTTCAATGCTGGTGATATTGCGACTTCCATCCAGAAGATACTTGAGACAGCTATAGAGGGTCTTTGTTTTACCGCTACCCGTTGGCCCAGTCACCAGAATTAAGCCTTGAGTACGATTGAGGCAGGTGAGTAAATCAGACAGTTGCTGTTGCGTCAATCCAATCTTGCCAATATCTAAATCATTGGCTTGTTGATTGAGTAGGCGCACCACAATCTTTTCCCCATGAATCGTGGGTAATGTCGAGATACGACAAGCGACTGGATTCTCATGATGGGCGGCGATCACTTGCATTTGACCATCTTGGGGTAAGCGTTTTTCAGCAATATCTAATCGAGCCAGGATTTTGACTCGGCTGGCGATTCGATCGTGCCAATGAGCTGGGGAGCTTGCGAGATGACTTAAACGACCATCGACCCGCAAGCGGATATGGCTTACCCCGTTTTCTGGTTCAACATGAATGTCACTGGCTTTTGCCAGGACTGCTTGATCAATGATGTCTTGCCAGAAATGAATGATGACATCATCTTGTTCAATCATTGGGTTGGTAAATACGAACGGTTTTAATGATTTGTTCGTCAACTTGAATGATTTCCATGACAACGTCACCTACCTTGATGCTCACGTTATTATCTGGAATATCTTCTAGTATCTCAATCAAAAGCCCATTCAATGTTTTCGGGCCATCTGTAGGAAGATTTAGATTCAATAAGCGATTGAGGTCACGCAAACTTGCTGTACCGTCTGCAATGTATGTGTCATCTTCTAACCACTTGGTTTTAATCGCCAGGTCAGGAAGTGAGGTAGTAAATTCACCAATCAATTCTTCCAAGATATCTTCAATGGTGACCAAGCCCTGAACCACGCCGTACTCATCTACCACCAAACCAATGCGTTCTTGGTTTTCTTGAAAGAACTGGAGTTGTTGTAATACAGGTGTGCCACTCGGAATGAAATAAGGTTCACTCAATAAATCTTTAAAGTGTTGATGTTGTAAATTTTCATCGCCCAATAAGCTCAAAGCTTTGCGCACAGCCAAAATACCTATGACTTTGTCAGAGTCTTCATCACACACTGGTAATTTGTTGTGATAACAAGTTTCCAATTGGTGAATCACATCTTCGATTGGTTTTGAAAAATCTAGGACTTCCATGCGTGCACGCGGAGTCATCACGTCATCGACCTGAATGCTTTCAAGGTTGAATAAGTTGACCAAAATACTTCTGTGCTTATTGGGGATGAAATGAGTGGATTCAAGCACCACTGAACGCAGCTCTTCAGGCGTCATTTGAGTATTTTGATTGGCCTTGGTATCAATGCGTAACAGTTTGAGTAATCCTGTTACAAACACATTGATTAACCACATCGCGGGTTTCAGAATCACAATCAATGGACGAATAATCCAGCTTGCGAAAACTGCAATTCTTTCTGGGTAGGTTGCCCCAATCACTTTTGGGGTGATTTCGCAGAAAATGATGATCAAAACAGCAGCAACACCCGTGCTAATGGATAACACAGAAGCATTGTTACCGAATGCATGAAGTGCAATACCCGTTAAAAGTACAGGTACTACTGTATTGACCACGTTATTACCAATCAAAATGACTGATAAAAGCTCTTCTGTTTTGGAAAGTAAGTTCTGTGTGTTTTGAGCACCCCGATTCCCCCGGTTGGCGAGGTGCCGAATTCTGTGACGATTGGCAGCCATCATGCTGGTCTCAGTAATTGAGAAAAAAGCAGATATTGCTAAAAGTAAAACTACCAGTGCTACTTGTGCCCACCAAGGCCAATCATTGAGCCACGAATCCATGAATGCTTTCTTAAGCAAAGAACATGAGAGTGACTATAGCAAACTAAATTTAATTTGTATGGAATAAGTCCTACAAAATATGGGCTTCTATTCTGATTTTTATGTCAGAAATTTCTGACGCGATAAATTAGGCAGTTCACTAAGTGGAGCGTTGCAAAGAATAATCACAGAGCTTAAGTAGGCTCTCTTTGGCGGCATTATTGGGAAAGCAGTTCAAACAGTCTTTGGCCAATTGGGCTTCACGTTTTGCGACCTCCTCAGTGTATGAGATCGCATGGGATGCCATGATGGCCGCGTAGACTTGTTGGAACATATTGTCAGGAAGTTCTTCTGCTTGCTCAATTGCTGTTTTGATCAATGCTTTTTGGTCGGGCGTACCACGTTCTAAAAGATAAATAAGTGGCAAGGTGGGTTTGCCTTCACGTAAATCATCGCCTGCGTTTTTACCCATTTGTTCAGCGCTGGCGGTGTAATCCAAGATGTCATCAACCAACTGAAACGTGGTGCCAATATGTCGACCATAGGCTTCTGCAGCTTGAAATTGTTCTGGGCTAGCTTTTGCTAATAAGGCTCCAAGCGCCGAAGAAGCTTCGAATAATTTGCCGGTTTTGTAATGAATCACTTGCATATAGCGTTCTTCATTGACGTCAGGGTCATGCATGTTCATCAGTTGCAAGACTTCACCTTCGGCGATTGTGTTGGTTGCATCGGCCAAGATTTGCAAAATCTTAATCTCATTCGGTGCCACCATCATTTGGAATGCTCTGGAATATAAAAAATCACCGACCAATACGCTGGCAGCATTGCCAAAAGCTGCATTGGCGGTCGCTCTGCCACGACGCAAATTGGATTCATCCACGACATCGTCATGCAAAAGTGTGGCTGTATGAATAAATTCCACCACGGCAGCCATGTCCAAATGATGTTGGATAGGGGCACCGTTGGCAATGGCTTGGCTAGTTAAAAGCAGCAAAGCCGGACGAATACGCTTGCCCCCAGCTTCAATGATGTAGGCAGAAATTTGATTGATAAGAGCCACATCAGAGCTCAAACGAGTACGAATCACCTCATTCAGTGACTGCATATCGCCTGAAATTGGGGTAAGAATAGACTGTAAGTTAGTGCTCATTAACTATATAAATTGGTCTTTTTTCAAGGGAACTTAGTTTAACCCATTGAATTAATTAAGTTTTATTATAAAAATTAGGATGAAGTCATCATGATTTGCCTTAATTCTACTTTTTGACTAGAAATATAGCTAGGGCTATAATCTAAGGCTCTACTCGACATGGGGTTGGGTAGTTTATGAATAGAAAGATTTCAATATGTACGCGGTCAT
>JALRCP010000079.1 GCA_023257325.1 Polynucleobacter sp.
AACGTCGAATGTACCGCCACCCAAGTCATACACAGCGATCTTGCGATCAGCTTTGTCTTGCTTGTCCAGACCAAATGCCAAAGCAGCTGCGGTTGGTTCGTTAATGATGCGCTTGACATCTAAGCCAGCAATGCGACCAGCATCTTTAGTTGCTTGACGTTGACTGTCATTAAAGTAAGCTGGCACAGTAATCACCGCTTCAGTGACTTCTTCACCCAAATAGTCTTCAGCCGTCTTCTTCATCTTACGAAGCACTTCAGCGGAGATTTGAGGGGGAGCCATTTTCTTGCCACGAACCTCAACCCAAGCATCGCCGTTATCTGCCTTTGCAATGGTGTAAGGCATCAAGTCGATGTCTTTTTGAACTTCTTTTTCTTCAAATTTGCGGCCAATCAAACGCTTCACCGCATACAACGTATTGCGAGGATTTGTTACAGATTGACGCTTGGCTGGAGCACCCACCAAAATTTCGCCATCTTCCATATAAGCGATGATGGAAGGGGTGGTGCGAGCACCTTCAGCGTTTTCAATCACTTTGGGTGTGTTGCCCTCTAAAACTGATACACATGAGTTGGTCGTACCCAAGTCAATTCCGATAATCTTTGCCATGCTTAACTCCTAAAAATTGTTTGATATGTTGAATTTGAGGATGAATCTTGATTTTTCAAGCCATCTTTACTTGGCTTGGCTCACTGTCACCAAAGCAGGCCTTAAAACACGATCGGCAATCAAATAACCTTTTTGCAAAACCGTGACCACTGTATTGGCTTCTTGCTCATGAGGGACCATCGCAATGGCTTGATGACGATGCGGATCAAATTTTTCACCCACTGGATTAATCTCTAAAACGCGGCCTTTCTCTAACGCAGACATTAACTGCTTCAGAGTTAACTCAATGCCCTCTTTCATTTTTGCTGGATCAGAACCGCTATCCGTTAGGGCAGCGTTCAAACTATCCAGAACGGGTAATAAGTTTTCAGCAAAGCCCTCAATCGCAAATTTATGGGCTTTGGTCACTTCTTCCAAAGATCTGCGACGCGCATTTTCAACCTCAGCCTTCGCACGCAAGAATTGATCTTGAAACTCTTGAACCTGAGCTTCTAAGGCTTGGATTTTTTCTTCAGGCGTCAATGGGACTTCGGGTTGAGCAGATTCAGCAGCCCCAGAAGAGGCCTCTGTAGCGCTCATATTTTTTTCTAACTCATTGATTTCTTGAGTTTTTTCTGAATTATTGTCTTGAGTCATAGGTCATTTATTAGTTCAATAAATGACCATATGGGCATCAAATCCTTTAATTCAAGGGCAAAAAGAAAATTTATTTAAAAATTATGAGCTTCTTTGAAAGATTGAAGCTCTCTCACCCAGCTTTTTTATTGGCCAACTGCGCTGCACGTTCTAGACTTAAGGCCAAGGCTTCTGGTGACTCAGGCATCTGAGGCCAGCCCGCCAAATGATCGGCAGCAATTTCTGCCAAACCAGAAATCCAGGCGGGGCTGTTATTCAAGCAAGCAATGTAGTGATACTCCCCACCCCCCGCAGTGAGGAAATCATCACGAACTTCCATGGCGATTTCCTCGAGAGTTTCCAAACAATCGGCTGGAAAGCCTGGGCAAAAAATATCCAAACGACCCGTTTTCTTCTCACCCAAGGCTTGAACCGTGGGAGCGGTGTAAGGCTTAAGCCACTCAGCTTTCCCAAATCGAGACTGGAAAGTCACCATCGCCTGATCAGGGGATAACCCCAAAGCTTCACGCAACAAACGACCTGTTTTATGACACTCACAGTGATAAGGATCCCCTTTATCAAGAGTGCGCTTAGGAACTCCGTGAAATGAAAACAGTAATTTGTCACCCGCCTCAAAATTAGGGCGCCCATGCTCTTGCCAGTATCCTTCCACTTGCTCTTTGAGAGCATTGATGTAATCAGGGTGGTCGTGATAATGCTTCACAATTCGAAGCTCTGGTTGATTGCGCCAGCCACCAATGATTCTGAAAATTTCGTCAAAAGTAGATGCGGTAGTTGTTGCAGAGTACTGAGGATATAAAGGCAACACCAACAAGCGCTCCATACCTAAACCCTGCATGCGCTTGAGAACAGATTCCAAACTTGGATTGCCATAACGCATGGCGGTATCCACCAAAATATTTTTGCCCTGCGCCAATAATTTTTGTTCTAAAGCTTGACCTTGCTTTTTAGAGTGCACCAACAAGGGTGAACCCCCATCAGGACCTTTCATCCAAATGCTGGCATATTTTTTAGCTGATGCACCTGATCGAATTGGCAGAATAATTAAATTAAGAATGAACCACCAAATGAATTTTGGAATCTCAACCACACGGGGGTCCGATAAAAATTGCTTTAAGTAAGGTTTGACTGCTGCAGCTGTTGGTGCATCAGGTGTTCCTAAATTAACCAGCAAGATTGCTGTGCGTTGAGCTGGGCGACTAAGGGCCATGTATTACCTCACTTATTAAAAATTCCACCACTGCCACTGACACTCAAGGCACTTGAGAGCAATTTAGAGGTAATGTCCACAATAGGAATCACGCGTTCATAAGCCATTCGGGTTGGCCCAATCACGCCTAAAGTTCCCACAATTCTGCCATCTACGTGATAAGGAGCAGTAATAACCGCCATGTCTTCCATGGGTACCAAATCACTTTCGCCACCAATAAATACCTGAACGCCCTCAGCACGCGAAGAAACATCCAACAATTGCAACAATTCGGTCTTCTCTTCAAAGACACCAAACAGCTGCTTTAATTTGTCCATATCTGAAGAAAGGTCACCCACATTTAACAAGCGCCTTTCTCCAGAAATAATGACACCAGAATCGGGTGAATTATTTTCTGCACCAACCTTAAGAGCTGCTTCCATTAAAGAACTGATTCCAGACTTGATGCTTTCCAACTCTTGCCTGAGTCTTTCTTTGACGGCATAAAAGCTTAAGCCTGCAAAATGGCTATTTAAATAATTACTGGCCTCAACTAATTCTGAAGGACCATAGTCACGCTCAGTCAAGATGATTCTGTTTTGCACATCCCCCTCAGGCGTGACCAAAATCAATAAGATTCTTTTTTCAGAGAGTCTTAAAAATTCCACTTGTTTAAAAATCTCAGAACGTCTTGGCGTAAGAACCACCCCCGCAAAGTTCGATAAATTGGATAACACTTGAGCTGCTGCAGTCACTACCCTCTGTGGAGCATCCGCCTGAATCGCATCCTGAGCCTCATGCGCCATGACTTCTTCAATTGGCTTGACCGTGAGCATCGTATCGACAAATAAACGATAGCCTTTGGGGGTTGGAATTCTGCCCGCGGAAGTGTGGGGGCTGGCCACAAAACCCATGTCTTCGAGATCAGCCATGACGTTTCTGATGGTTGCAGCCGACAAGTCCAAACCTGAAAATTTAGATAAAGCACGAGAGCCAACAGGCTGTCCATCAGCGATATAGTGCTCAATCAGGGTTTTTAGTAGGCTTTTTGAACGGTCATCCATCATTTATCAATTGTAGGGCTATTAGGGCTATGGTTTAATCAACATCATGTCAAATCTTAAGACAAAAAGCTCGCAAAAGCATTTTAAGAAAATCGCCTTGGTTGGAAAGTACCAAGCCGATGGCTTTGCCCATATGCTTTTGAACCTTGCCAATATCCTCAAAAACCTCGGCTGTGAGGTATTTTTAGAGGCAGAAACGGCTGCTAATACGACCATCACCCAAATACCAGGTATTCCTGCCCGTGAATTTGAATCGAACATTGATTTGGTCATTGTTTTAGGTGGGGATGGAACGATGTTGGGCATTGCTAGACAAATTGCTGGTCAAAATGTCCCACTGATTGGTATCAATATGGGTACCTTGGGCTATATGACCGACATTCCTCTACAAGACGTAGAGCTAGTACTGACTGAAATGTTGAATGGTCAATATGAATCTGATATTCGTTATTTATTAGAAGCTGAAGTCATTCGCAATCAAACTGTGATTGGCTCGGGCTTGGCTTTAAACGACGTGGTTGTGAATCGTTCTGGTTTTTCAGGCATGCTTGAGTTAACGGTTCGAGTGAATGACCAGTTTATGTACAACCAACGTTCTGATGGTTTGATTGTCGCAACACCGACCGGATCAACCGCTTACTCAATGTCAGCTGGTGGCCCCATCTTGCACCCATCAGTTGCCGGCGTGGTACTCGCACCGATTGCTCCGCACGCTCTATCTAATCGCCCAATTGTTCTGCCCAGTGATTCAATGATTGTGATTGAGTTAGTTGGCGGTAAAGATGTGACGGTCAATTTTGATATGCAATCTTTGACACAACTACAAGTTGGTGACGTAATTGCCATTAAACGTTCACAAAAGACAATTACATTACTTCACCCAATGGATCACAGCGATTACAGAGCGCTTCGACAAAAGTTGCACTGGAACGAATACCCCTCTTCTTTCTAAATATGTTACGCAGCCTTCATATTCGCGACTTTGTGATTGTCGATGAACTCGATATTGATTTAGAAAACGGTTTTACCGTTCTTACTGGGGAAACAGGCGCCGGTAAATCAATTTTGTTAGACGCACTTTCATTGGCGCTTGGCGAAAGAGCTGACCCCAGTCAAATCAGAGAAGGAAAAAATCGTTCTGAAATTTCGGCTATTTTTTCTTTGAATGCGACGCTTAAAGAGCTAGTAACCCCTTGGTTCAATGAACATGATTTCTCCTTAGACGAGGATGTCATCATGGTGAAGCGAGTGATTGATACCAGTGGTCGCAGCAAAGCATTCATCAACGGTAGCACCGCCACCCTGTCGCAATTGAAAGAAATGGCTGAATATTTTGTTGATATTCATGGACAACACGCCCACCAACTTCTTCTTAAATCAGGCGCACAAAGAGATTTGCTCGACAAACAAGCCAAGCTTGAACCTTTGGTCAATGATGTCAAAATTTTGTATCAAGCATGGCAGCAAGCAGTCAAACAACTCAAACTTGCTAAAGAGGCAGGCGAAAGTTTGCAAAAAGAGCAAGAGCGACTCTCTTGGCAACTTGAAGAGCTTGATGCACTGGCCCCCAAGAATGGGGAATGGGCTGAAATTGAAGTGGAACACGCCCGCCTAGCCAACGCTGCAAAACTGATTGAGGGTTCCCAATTGGCCGTGCAACTCTTGCAAGAACAGGACTCTAATGCTGAAGAGCTTTTATCCAGAGCTTTTCATGAAATCGCTGATTTAGCGAAATTAGACAGTCATTTAGAAGACGCCAAAATTGCAATTGAATCTGCACAAATACAAATTAGCGAAGCGGGTCATAGCCTAAACCGCTATTTACAAAAAATTGATGTCGATCCAGATCGCTTAGAAATTGTTGAGGAGCGACTCAAGGCTTTGCACAGCGCCGCCAAAAAATTCAAAGTAAGCCCTGAAGATTTACCAAGCACCTGGCAAGAAATCAAAGAAAAAGTGGCAGCAATTAAAAATTCACAAGATTTGGATGCTTTAGAAGCAAAGCTTCAAGAAACTCATGCCGCCTATTTGAAATCAGCTAAAAAATTAAGCCAAGAACGTGCCAAAGCAGCGAAAGCCATGGAGACAGCTGTCACAGCAGCCATGCAGGATTTAGCCATGTCAGGCGGAATCTTTGCGATTCAACTAGAGCCTCTGTCTGAAGGAAGTATGCATGGTTTAGAACAAGTAGATTTTTTAGTGGCGGGACATCCTGGCGTTACTCCCAAGTCTTTATCCAAAGTTGCCTCTGGTGGCGAACTCGCCAGGATTAGTCTAGCTATTAGCGTAATCACTTCAAAGGCCAGTCATATTCCAACGCTAATTTTTGATGAGGTCGACTCAGGCATTGGTGGAGCCGTGGCCGAAACTGTGGGTAAACGTTTAAAAGAATTGGGGCAAGCGCATCAAGTCTTGTGCGTCACCCACTTACCTCAAGTAGCTGCCGAGGGTCATCAACATTGGAAGGTCACTAAAGAAACTCATGAGAATGTGACTATTTCAAGCATGACTTGCCTTAACCGACAGGACCGCGTAGAAGAAATTGCTCGCATGTTAGGCGGAGCTGAAATCACCGACACCACTCGTCGTCATGCGCGGGAATTACTCGGTCAGTAAGACTTCTTTCCAAAGTTTTTTGACTGCGCCTTGAGCATCCACCAACGCCTGATCCATCTCTTCTTTAGATACTCGGGTTTTTTCTGCCCCATCTAACCGAATTCGATGTTGGTACTCGCGATATAGTCGATAAGCATTGGCCACTTGATTGGCCAATTCAGATGAAATCAGTTTTTCTTCAGCTG
>JALRCP010000171.1 GCA_023257325.1 Polynucleobacter sp.
AATGGCTTCCATATTGGAACCACGACCTGAAATAAGAATAACAATTGAACTCATGCCCGCCAATATAATTCATACCTTAACGTGAAGGTAATTAGAGGCATCCCTCCCGCATCGAATTGGACCCCCTGCGCTCTCACCATCGGCAATTTTGATGGTGTGCATCGGGGGCATCAGGCATTGCTCAAAAAACTAGTTGAACAAGCAAAAGCCTTGAATGTTCAATCCTGCGTGATGACTTTTGAACCCCATCCGATTGAATATTTTTCCCCCTCAAAAGCCCCCTCAAGAATTTCAGGGCTCAGGGACAAGTTATCCGCACTGGCAAAAATGGGCATTGATACCGTGCTGGTGATTCATTTCAATCAAACGTTCGCCAATTTAACTCCAAATGATTTTGTTCAAAAAGTTTTATTAGATGGACTTTCGGTGAAATCAATTTTGATCGGCGATGATTTTCATTACGGCGCCAAACGGGCTGGCAGTTTCAGCGATTTAAAGTTGGCAGGTCTTCAACATGGCTTTGCAGTTGAACAAATGCACACTCTCACAGAAAACAATGAGCGTATCTCTAGTTCAGCCATCCGCGAAGCACTCCTAGAAGGAGATATGGCTCACGCAAAACAGTTATTGGGTAGACCGTATACTTTCAGCGGACATGTGCAGCATGGGCAAAAATTAGGTAGAAATTTGGGCTTCCCAACCCTCAATATCGCCGTTGCCAACAAGCTTCACAAAAGAAAACCTGCGGCTCAAGGAATTTTTATCGCACAAGTGCACGGCTTAGGCGACAATCCTTTACCGGCAGTCGCCAGCTTGGGGCAAAGACCTACGGTAGATGACTCTGGTCGTTATTTACTGGAGGTTCATATTTTTAATTTTGATCAGCAGATCTATGGACAATTGGTTGAGGTTGAGCTGATTCAAAAAATTCGTGACGAAGAAAAATATAACAACTTAGAAACACTGAAAAAAGCCATTGCAGAGGATGCATTGACTGCAAAAAATTACTTTGAAATAACTGATCATGTCTGATAAAAAAAATTCTTACTCCGTCAATCTTCTAGACACCACCTTTCCGATGAGAGGCGACCTTCCCAAACGTGAACCACTCTGGGTCAAAGAATGGCAAGAGAAAAAGATTTACCAAAAGATTCGTGAAGCAAGAGCTGGTAAGCCAACATTCATTCTGCATGATGGCCCTCCATACGCCAATGGCGATATTCACATTG
The DNA here is from genome assembly GCA_023257325.1 of Polynucleobacter sp. Classification (GTDB taxonomy): domain Bacteria; phylum Pseudomonadota; class Gammaproteobacteria; order Burkholderiales; family Burkholderiaceae; genus Polynucleobacter. The sequence goes on from JALRCP010000171.1 coordinate 1,230, forward strand.
GTCATGCCGTTAACAAAATTTTGAAAGACATGATTGTTAAAGCCAAGGGCTTTGCAGGTTACGACGCACGCTATGTACCTGGCTGGGATTGCCATGGCATGCCCATTGAAATTCAGATTGAAAAACAATTTGGTAAGCATCTACCAACCTCTGAGGTTCAAGCAAAGGCTCGCGCTTATGCAGAAGTTCAAATTGACAAGCAAAAAAAGGATTTTGAGCGCTTAGGTGTCTTGGGTGACTGGCAAAACCCCTACCTCACCATGAATTTCAAAAATGAAGCGGATGAAATTCGTGCGCTTGGAAAAATTCTAGAAAATGGTTATGTGTACCGCGGTTTAAAACCGGTGAACTGGTGTTTTGATTGTGGCTCTGCATTGGCTGAAGCAGAAGTGGAATATCAGGACAAAGAAGATATCGCCGTTGATGTTGGCTTTGCTTTTGCTGAAGATCAATTGCCTGCTTTGGCAAAAGCATTTGGTCTTGCTCAATTACCCAAAGCACAAGGCATGGCTGTCATTTGGACCACCACACCTTGGACCTTGCCTTCCAATCAGGCTTTGAATTTACATCCGGAAATTGAATATGCTTTAGTGGATACCGCCAAAGGTTTATTAATTTTGGCGAAAGACCGCGTAGAACACTGCTTGAAAGAGTATTCATTAGATGGCCAGATCATCGCCAATTGCCAAGGACAAGCCTTAGAAGGTATTCAATTTATTCACCCACTGGCCAAAGCTCATGATGGCTTTAACAGAAGATCGCCCGTTTATTTGGCAGACTACGTCACACTAGATAGCGGTACTGGTTTGGTGCACTCTGCCCCAGCATATGGTGAAGAAGACTTTAAATCATGCAAAGCACATGGTCTTAAAGATCAAGATATTCTGAACCCAGTCATGGGTGATGGCGTGTATGCGTCATGGTTACCATTGTTTGCGGGTCTATCTATTTGGAAAGCCAATCCGCAAATCGTTGAAGCGTTGCAACAGGCGGGCTCACTCTTACTCTCTGCCAAACTGAAACACTCCTACATGCATTGCTGGAGGCACAAAACCCCCGTGGTTTACCGAGCGACCGCACAATGGTTTGCCAGCATGGACAAAAAAGTTGCTTCAGGAAAAAGCTTGCGAGAAACAGCCTTGGCAGGCATTGAGGCCACAGAATTTTTCCCAGCTTGGGGCAAACAACGTCTGCACAGCATGATTGCAAATCGTCCAGATTGGACCCTATCTAGACAGCGTCAATGGGGTGTACCGATGGCGTTCTTGATCCACAAGGAAACGGGAGAGCTTCATCCACGCACGCCTGAGCTTCTAGAAATCATTGCAAAGCGTGTTGAAAAAGAAGGCATCGAAGCATGGCAGTCTATTGATATCAAAGAGCTGTTGGGTGATGAAGCCAACATGTATGAAAAAAATAAAGACACCCTAGATGTCTGGTTTGATTCAGGCACAACGCACTGGCATGTGATTCGAGGATCCCATGCAAGCACGTTGGCCGATACCAGCAGGGAGAAGCCAGACGGTCGCTGGGCTGATCTTTATTTGGAAGGCTCAGATCAACATCGTGGCTGGTTCCACTCATCTTTGCTCACCGGCGCCATGCTCGATGGCAAACCACCCTACAAGGCTTTGTTAACGCATGGATTTACCGTGGATGGTCAAGGTAGAAAAATGAGTAAGTCCATTGGTAACGTGATTGCCCCTCAAGAAGTCGCCGACAAAATGGGCGCTGAGATTATCCGCTTGTGGGTGGCGTCAACAGATTACTCCGGCGAGATGACCATTTCAGATGAAATCTTAAAACGTGTGGTGGAAAGCTATCGTCGCATCAGAAACACTTTGAGATTTTTATTGGCCAATCTATCAGACTTTGACATCAACCAACACCGCATGGACCCCAGTGCCCTGTTGGAAATTGATCAATATGCGCTGGCTTTGACAGAATCTGTTCAAAAAGATTTGCTGGCGCATTACGAACGTTATGAATTCCACCCTGCCGTCTCAAGACTGATGACCTTCTGCTCAGAAGATATGGGAGGTTTTTATTTAGACATTCTTAAAGATCGCCTCTACACGACAGCTGCAAACTCTCAAGCCCGTCGCTCTGCGCAAAATGCCTTGTTCCATATCACGCAATCTTTCTTGCGCTTAATGGCCCCCTTCTTATCATTTACTGCCGAAGAGGCATGGCAAGTTTTTGCCCATCAAACAAAGAGTCAAGACACCATCTTCACAGAAGAGTTTTATGCGCTCCCAACAGTGACTCGGGGCGAAGATTTGATTGCTCGATGGACTCGTATTCGTGAAATGCGCTCTGAAATCACTAAGGCCATCGAGTATGAACGTGAAGCGGGCCATGTGGGATCTTCTTTGCAAGCTGAAATCCATATTCAAGCTTCAAGCAAAGACGCGGCCTTGTTAAATTCTTTGGGAGATGATTTGAAATTCATCACCATTACTTCGAGCGCAACAGTGGAAGTCGTGGATTCTCTATCTGAATTGAAAGTTATCGTTCGAGCCTCTGCTCATCAAAAATGTGGTCGCTGTTGGCATTACCGAGAAGATGTTGGACATGATTCAGAACACCCAACTCTTTGCGGCCGTTGCACCAGCAATTTATTGGGTGAAGGCGAGAGCCGACACATTGCTTAATGAATACTGAGGGGTTTTAGTGGCACGTTCAGGCAAATCAGGGGGTTCTCAACAAGCATTCTTTGCTTGGTTAGGCATGTCCACCCTCATCATCATCATTGATCAACTCACCAAAATCATTGCTAAAAACAATCTTTTTGAAGGGGTTGCGCGCCCTGTCACCTCTTTTTTAAATTGGACTTTGGTATACAACCCAGGTGCCGCTTTTTCTTTTCTTGCGCAGGCAGGGGGTTGGCAGCGATGGTTTTTTACTGGCTTAGGCTTGGTCGCTGCAGCCGTAATGATTTGGTTAATTAAGAAAAATACTCAACAAACTATTTTTTGCTTGGCCATGAGTTTGATTCTGAGTGGCGCCGTTGGCAATGTGATTGATCGCATTGTGTATGGCGCTGTCGTTGACTTTGTAGATGTTCACTACCTAGGCTGGCATTGGCCAGCTTTCAATATTGCCGACAGTGCCATCACTTTGGGTGTGATTCTGTTAATCTTTGACGAAATCAGACGCGTTAATAAATAAAAAGGTTTAGCAGGCAGATGCAATCACTTCAAGGCAAACAAATTCTCTTGGCCATGTCCGGAGGCATTGCTGCATTTAAAGTAGCTGAATTGGCTCGCGCTTTGATTCAAGAAGGCGCCTCTGTACAGGTGATGATGAGTGAGGCAGCCACGCAATTCATGACTCCCGTGACCATGCAAGCACTCACAGGTCAGCCAGTGTTTACAGATCAATGGGACTCACGCATCCCCAATAACATGGCTCATATCGAGCTATCCAGAAAAGCCGATTTAATGGTGGTTGCACCCGCCAGTGCAGACTTAATGGCCAAGATTGGTCATGGTTTAGCCAATGACTTAATCAGTGCCACATGCTTAGCCAGAGAGTGTCCCTTGATGGTAGTCCCTGCCATGAATAAGCAAATGTGGGACAACCCAGCCACGCAAAGAAATGTGGCTCAACTCTTCAATGATCAAATCACTGTTCTAGGGCCTACCAGCGGTAGTCAGGCTTGTGGCGAAAACGGTATGGGCAGAATGCTAGAAGCCCATGAAATTCTAGAAGGCATCATCGCTTTTTTCCAAAAAAAAGTTCTTAGCGGTAAAAAAGTTCTCATCACCGCTGGCCCAACTTATGAAGCGATTGATCCTGTTAGGGGCATCACCAATAAAAGTTCTGGAAAAATGGGTTTTGCCATTGCAAAGGCGGCTCTAGAGGCAGGCGCCAAAGTTCAATTAATTGCTGGGCCTTGTCACTTAAATACGCCACTAGAGTTCACTGGCCAGATTCAACGCACCAATGTTTCTAGCGCAAAAGAAATGCATGCTGCGGTGATGGGTCATTTGGATTGCGACATTTTCTTTGCCGTAGCTGCAGTGGCTGATTGGACAATCAAGAATCCGTCTCCTGAAAAAATTAAAAAATCCAATGCAGGGCAACCTTCTCTAGAATTTGAATTAAATCCTGACATATTGGCTGACTTTGCTCAGCAAACAAAAGGTAAAAAAGTTTTTTGCGTTGGCTTTGCAGCAGAAACCCATGATTTAAAGAAACATGGGCAAGAGAAATTGCAACGCAAAAACATTCCGATGCTAGTTGCCAACATTGGTCCAAAGACATTTGGATTGGATGAGAATCAACTCATGGTCATTGAAGCCAGTGGCATCACCGAAATGCCAGCAGCCGACAAATTAAGCTTATCTCGTCAATTAATCCATCTTGTTTCAACAAAAATTTAATATGAAAAAATTACAAGTCAAAGTTCTTGATGAACGCATGAAAAATAACTTGCCTCAATATGCAACGGCAGGAAGTGCCGGTCTAGATTTGAGAGCTTGCTTGGATGAGGCTATCACCATTGAACCCGGTCAAACTGTTTTAGTACCAACGGGCTTGGCGATCTATTTGGATGATCCAGCCTATGCTGCTTTGATTTTGCCAAGGTCTGGCCTGGGTCACAAACACGGTATCGTACTGGGCAACTTGGTGGGCTTGATTGATTCAGACTACCAAGGTCAATTGATGGTTAGCACTTGGAACCGCGGTCAAACAGCTTTCAAACTTGAGCCGATGGAGCGCTTGGCTCAATTGGTCATCGTGCCAGTGGCTCAAGTTGAATGGGCTGAAGTAGAAGAATTCACCGCCAGCGAGCGGGGTGCTGGCGGCTTTGGCAGTACTGGCCGAGCTTAAATTTCTTCCGTCTGAGCAGACCCCGAAGCAATTTTCTTCACTGCAGGTCTTACAGGCGCATCAAAATCCAAGACAATTTTTTCATTGGCGTCCATGTCGACAACGACATGACCGCCATGAACTAATTTGCCAAAGAGCAATTCATCGGCCAGCGCTTTTCTGACCAAATCTTGAATCAGACGCTGCATCGGTCTTGCCCCCATCAATGGATCAAAACCATGCTTGGCAAGATAGGCTCGAAGATTTTCAGTAAAACTGGCATCCACTTTTTTCTCGTGAAGTTGCTCTTCTAGCTGCATTAAGAACTTATCTACCACGCGCAAAATGATGCTCTCATCCAAGGCCTTAAATGCCACAATGGCATCCAAACGATTGCGGAACTCTGGCGTAAAAGTACGTTTGATATCCCCCATCTCATCACCCGCTTGACGCACTGTGGTGAAACCAATGGTTGATTTTTGCATGGTTTCAGCGCCTGCATTGGTGGTCATGATGATGATCACATTTCTAAAATCAGCTTTGCGGCCATTGTTATCAGTGAGCGTGCCATGATCCATCACTTGCAACAAGATATTAAAAATGTCAGGATGCGCTTTTTCAATTTCATCTAGCAATAGAACGCAATGAGGTTTTTTATTGACAGCTTCTGTTAACAAACCACCTTGATCAAAGCCCACATATCCTGGAGGAGCCCCAATCATGCGACTGACAGCATGACGCTCCATATACTCAGACATGTCAAAACGAATCAGCTCAACACCCATGATGAACGCCAACTGCTTCGCCACTTCAGTCTTACCAACTCCAGTAGGTCCAGAAAACAAGAATGAACCAATCGGCTTATCATCTTTGCCAAGTCCGGCACGAGACATTTTGATGGCTGAGGCCAATGCTTCAATGGCTGGATCTTGACCAAAGACCACACTCTTTAAGTCGCGGTCTAATGTTTGAAGCTTGCTGCGATCATCCACGGAAACTGATTGTGGCGGAATGCGCGCAATCTTTGCCACGATGTCTTCCACCTCTTGGCGACCAATGGTTTTCTTTTGCTTTGATTTGGGCAAAATACGTTGCGCAGCACCCGCTTCGTCAATGACATCAATGGCTTTGTCTGGCAAATGACGATCGTTGATGTAACGCGCTGACAATTCTGCTGCAGCATTTAATGCAGCTTGTGCGTACTTCACCCCATGATGCTCTTCAAATTTAGCTTTTAAGCCACGCAAGATTTGCACCGTCTGATCAACCGTTGGCTCTAAAACATCGACTTTTTGGAAGCGTCTAGACAAAGCCGCATCTTTTTCAAAAATACCGCGATACTCATTGAATGTGGTCGCTCCAATACATTTCATTTGGCCACTCGATAATGCCGGCTTTAAAAGATTGCTAGCATCCAGAGTGCCGCCCGAGGCAGCTCCAGCACCAATCAATGTATGAATTTCATCAATGAACAAAATGGCGTCTGGACTATCTTTGAGATTTTTCAAAACCCCTTTGAGTCGTTGCTCAAAGTCTCCACGGTACTTAGTACCCGCCAATAGTGCGCCCATATCCAATGAATAAACGGTTGCCTTGGCCAAGACCTCGGGCACATCATTTTGTGTGATTCTCCAAGCCAAACCTTCAGCAATGGCTGTCTTACCTACACCAGCCTCCCCCACCAATAGGGGATTATTTTTGCGGCGGCGACACAAGACTTGAATCACTCGCTCAACCTCGCCCTCACGACCGATAAGTGGGTCAATACGGCCCTGCTTAGCCATGACGTTCAAGTTTTGAGTGTATTGCTCTAACGGACTATCTTTGCTCGCAGCCCCTGACTCTTCACTTTCAGAACTGGTATCGCTTGTTTTAGGAGTTTCAACCTGATCCTTACGAATGCCATGACTGATGTAATTAACAATATCTAAACGAGTCACACCCTGCTGCTGAAGGTAATAGACCGCATGCGAATCTTTTTCGCCAAAAATAGCCACCAAGACATTTGCGCCAGTGACTTCTTTTTTACCGTTTGAAGTGGATTGAACGTGCATGATGGCACGTTGAATCACGCGCTGAAATCCTAAAGTAGGCTGGGTGTCGACGTCATCTGACCCCGGCACAATCGGCGTATTGTCATTAATGAAGTTTTTGAGATTACTCTTTAAATCATCAATATTGACTGCACAAGCCTTTAAAACGTCGGCAGCCGTAGCATTATCCAAAAGGCCACACAGCAAGTGCTCTACTGTGATGAATTCATGTCGCGACGCTCTTGCATCCACAAATGCCATATGCAAGGTCACTTCTAGTTCTTGAGCAATCATGCTTCCTCCATAGTGCACTGTAAAGGGTGACCCGACTCACGGGCTCGATCTACTACTTGATGAACTT
>JALRCP010000146.1 GCA_023257325.1 Polynucleobacter sp.
GTGATAACAAGCTTCACGGGTTTTGTGGGAGGTCTCAGGCTGTGTATTCATCTCAGCCTGAGATTCTAGGCTTTCTTTTTACTTATAGGAAACTCTATCCAATATTTTTTGCGCATAAATTTGATTTTTACCAATTGAGGCGATAGAAATATTTTCTTGCTTAAAGTTTCCAAGCTTATTTAAGGCATCGTTGGTAGTTTTCACAGACTTCACAATGGGCCATTCGTTATTACCGTCGGCAAAGTATTTTTGAGCTGTATCGCTGGCCAAGTACTCCAGAAATTTAATCGCAGCCGCTTTATTCGGTGCATAGGATGCAACTGCACCACCTGCAATATTCATGTGAGTTCCTGAGCTTGCTTGGTTTGGCCAAATCATCCCTACCTTGGCAACGATTTCTTGATCTGCTGCTTTGTTCGATCTCATCAAGCGGGCCAGATAATAAGAGTTAGTCAATGCCACGCCACACTCGCCCGAAGCAACCCCTTTGATTTGATCCGTATCTCCCCCTTTAGGGGCTCTGGCCATATTAGCTACCATGCCTTTGGCCCAAGCTTCCGTTTTGGCTTCCCCCTGACGTTCAACCATCGCCCCAATTAAAGACAACATATAGGGGTGTGAACCAGAACGTGTGCAAACCTTCCCTTTATTGATGGGGTCCGCCAATTTTTCATACGTGTCGATATTTTTGGGATCCATGGTAGCTTTGTTGTAAACAATCACACGCGCTCTAGTTGAAAATCCAAACCATTGACTCCCCTTACCAACATCATTGGATCGAAAATTCTTAGGAATACGGGTCTCTAATACTTTGGATTGAATGGGCTGAAAAAAGCCTTCAATTTCAGCGCGCCACAGTCTTGCAGCGTCCACCAAGAGAATCACATCAGCTGGACTATTTTTTCCCTCACTGCGCAAACGCTCCAACAACGCATTGTCATCTGCTTCAATGCGGTTGATTTTGATGCCTGTTTGCTTGGTAAATTCTGCATACAAGGCCTCATCAGTCTGATAATGACGAGCTGAATACAAGTTCAAAGTCTGAGAAGACTGAGATAATGCTGGTATTGCAGTGGTCATACCGATGACTGAGGTCAAAGCCAAAAAAGATTTTTTTGTAGACAACATATGAATAACAACTCCGATCAAGATAAAAAATTGGGTCAATTGGATAGCAAACTGAATACCAAACCAAGTTGCCAATTAAACACAATTGAGAATAATTATCATCTAGATTACCACACTTCTCGCAGAAGTTTTTTGACCCTAGTCAGTTTGGGTGCTTTTGGTGTGGCCAGTTTAAGTTCTTGCTCGCTGTTTTCTGGCAAGAAGCCCGTGATTGGCTTAGCACTTGGGGGTGGTGCCGCTCGTGGTTTCGCACACATTGGCGTGATCAAAGCTTTAGAAGCTCAAAATATATATCCTGATTTAGTAGTGGGCACCAGTGCTGGCAGCGTGATTGCTGCACTATATGCCTCGGGTTACAAAGCCAATGATTTACAAAAAATCGCACTTTCCTTGGACGAAGCTGCAATTACTGACTGGGCCCTCCCTTTTTCAGGACGTTTTGGCGGAATGATTAAAGGTGATGCTTTGCAAAGTATGGTGAATCGATTGGTCAAAAATCAAACCATTGAAAATATGAAACTGCCACTGGGAATTGTGGGGACCGATTTACAAACTGGAGCAGGTGTTTTATTTAGACGTGGTGACACAGGACAAGCGGTGCGTGCATCATGCAGTATTCCAGGTATTTTTCAGCCAACTCTAATCGGTGGCCGTGAGTATGTGGACGGTGGCTTGGTGGCACCGGTACCGGTGCAATACGCCAAACAAATGGGCGCTGATTTTGTGATTGCCGTCAATATCTCAACAGAACCAAGTACTCAAGATAGCAGCGGAACTTTGGGCGTGCTCTTGCAAACCACCTCAATCATGAGTCAACGCATCAACGCCTTTGAACTTGAAAAAGCGCAAGTGGTCATCCGTCCAGAACTCAATAGCATGCGGGGCACCGACTTCAAATCCAGAAATGCAGCTATTTTGGCGGGCGAAGAAGCAGCCACCCAACAGATGGGAACACTAAAATCACTGCTAAGAATTTAGAGCTTTGAAAAGCTTAAAGACGGCCTGTTTTATCTAAGCGATCTTGAAAGTCAATCAGCAACTGTTGACGCTGTTCTTCGGTCATGACATCAAAACCTTGAACTGAGTCCAAACGACGTGCGCCGTTGTAGCGCTTATCCCAATAAGTCTTAGTCATATCATCCACACGAATCGACTTACCTCTGGAGGGTGCGTGAATAAATTTGTTGTCACCCACATAGATACCTACGTGAGAAAACGCATGACGCATGGTGTTAAAAAATACCAAATCACCTGGGCGAAGCTCTTCTTTAGTGATCTCTAAGCCCACTTTGCTCATTTGTGCTGATTTACGAGGCAATAAGAAACCGAAGGTGTCATTAAATACATAACGAACAAAACCACTGCAATCCAAACCACTTTGTGGTGTATTACCACCCCAGCGATAACGCACGCCGATCAACTGCATGGCGTTATTGATCAAGGACTCTGTTTTATCAACAACCACTGATGTCGCCGAACTCAAAGTAGCGCTTGAAAATAACTTAGGGGTTGTTTCAGTTTCAGGAATAGATTGGGCAGCCACCGTCCCCATTTGGAGCGCTGACGCCAATACAACCCATGCAAGAAGCTGACGTTGAATTTTTGACATGAAAGTAGATTATAACCTGAACCAAAGCTTACAACAAGGCGTCCATTACAGCGCTTGATGATTGATTTGTTTACCTTTTTTCAAAGTTATGACGCGATGCGACATGGCATGAATGACATCCAAATCATGACTGATGAGTAAATAAGCCATGTTGTATTTGTGCTGTAAATCGGATAACAAAGCCAAAATTTGCTTTTGAATCGTTACATCTAAAGCCGATGTGGGTTCATCCAAAACCAAAATTTGAGGTTTTAAGATCAGCGCCCTGGCAATCGCAATTCTTTGCCGCTGACCGCCAGAAAACTCATGCGGATACCTTGAGTAAGCTGTGCGATCCAAACCCACCTCTTTGAGAACTTCAATGACTCGAGCCTTTCTGGTCTCTTCAGATAAATCTGCTTGATGCAAGGCCAAGCCTTCGCCCACTATGTTGCCAACCGTCATGCGCGGTGACAAAGAACCAAACGGATCTTGAAAGATTACTTGAAATGAAGCTCTGACATGACGGCGCTGCATTGGCGATAAATTGAACCAATCCTGTCCCAAGACTTCAACTTGACCAGATACCCGCGCACCCGTTTGCGTCAGCAAATCCAACAAGGCCATCGCCAAGGTTGACTTACCTGAACCCGACTCTCCAATTACGCCCAAGGTTTCACCTTGGCGCAACTCCAAACTAACCCCTTTCACAACCGAGGTATGATTTTTTTTCCATAAATCTGAAAAATGCAATCCTTTGAGAAACTGCTTGAAGCTTTGACCCCAACCTGTCCCAACTTGCGGATAAGACACATGGATCTCTTCAGCCTTTAATAAGACAGGGGCAATGGGCACCAAAGGTAAAACATTTCTGATGGGCTGACTGTTGACCAAACTATCGGTATAGGGATGTTCAGGATGTGTAAAAGTGTCTTCCGTTGGACGACACTCCAATAAACGCCCTTGATACATCACTGCCACACGAGAAGCAAAATGCCGCACCATATTCAAATCATGAGTGATCAAAATAATCGCCATGCCACCATGACTCTTGGCATCTTCTTGCAACTCTTTTAAAAGATCCAAAATTTGCAAACGCAAACTCGGATCTAATGCAGTGGTCGGTTCATCTGCAATTAAGAGTTTCGGTTTACATGCCAAAGCCATGGCAATCATGGCTCGCTGACGTTGACCACCCGACAATTGATGAGGGTAATAAGAGAACCGTTCGGCTGCTTGAGGAATGCCGGTCTTTTCTAAAAGTTCAATCGCACGCTCTTGGCATGCAGTATGAGTCCAGGTAGGCTCATGACATTGGACCGCCTCTACAATTTGATTACCCACTGTATAAAGTGGGTTCAATGCTGTCATGGGCTCTTGAAAAATCATGGCCACATCTTTGCCACGCATTTGCCTTAACTCTTGCGCAGATAGTTCTAATAAATTTTTTCGGGTATTACCCATGTGCGCATGAATCGCTCCCTTGACCTTGGCGCCTTCAGGCAACAGACCCATGATGGCCAAACCCGTCATGGTCTTACCAGATCCCGACTCCCCAACAATCGCCAAGCGCTCACCTGTACTGAGTTGTAAGTTGAAACCATCGACCACAGTTTTACGACCCAACTGAATCGTCAACTCTTGAATATCTAATAGCGCTTGCGTGGATGACATCATGTTCATGAGCCTGTCACTCCCGACTTCGCACGTCGCGTATCAAACGCATCCCGCAAAGCGTCTCCCATGAAGGTCAATAGCATCAAAGTACCCGCCAATACCAAGAAAGTGGACAAGGAAATCCACCAAGCGTCTAAATTGGCCTTACCTTGCGCCAATAATTCACCCAAACTGGCCTGATCAGCTGGCACACCCAAGCCCAAGAAGTCCAAACTGGTTAAGGCCAAAATCGCACCACTCATTCTGAAGGGTAAAAAAGTAATGACTGGTGTCAAGCTATTGGGAAGAATATGTCGCCACATGATTTGTTGGCTTGACAAGCCAAGAGCTTGGGCGGCTCTCACATATTCCAAAGATCGATTCTTGAGAAACTCAGCCCGAACATAATCCGACAAGCCCATCCAACCAAAAAGCGATAACAAGATGATGAGCAATCCCACACTGGGAGCAAAGATTGAGGCAAAAATAATCAATAAATACAACTCAGGCATTGAACTCCAAATTTCAATGATGCGTTGCGAAACCAAGTCTACTTTGCCTCCAAAGTAGCCCATGATGGCCCCAGTGAACACGCCGATGGCCACACCCAAAACAGTCAAACACAAACCAAATAAAACAGAAAGCCTAAATCCGTAGATCAATCTTGCCACCACATCTCTGCCACGATCGTCAGTCCCCAACCAATTATCTTTAGATGGAGAAGCTGGATTCGGTTCTTTAGCAAAATAGTTGAGGGTGTCATAGCGATACGTAATGATCGGATAAATCGCCCAATTGCCTGGCTTGCTAAAAGTTTTTTTGATGTCTGGATCTAAATAATCAGTGGGCGTTGGAAAATCTCCACCAAAAGTAGTCTCTGGATAGTCTTTCACAATCGGTGCGTACAAACTGCCCTCATACTTCACCAGAATCGGACGATCATTGGCAATGAGTTCGGCCAACAAACTCAAAGCAAATAAAGTGATAAAAATCCACAAACTCCAATAACCCAAACGATTGGATTTAAAGCGTGACCACTGATCACTTTGACGCATTTGAGCCATCCACCCTTTTCTCATGAGCGAGCTCCTGATTGACTTTCAAACTGAATGCGTGGGTCAACCAACACATAAGCAATGTCTGAAATCAGTTTGGTAAATAGTCCAATCAAAGTGAACAAATACAAAGTGCCCAAGACCACGGGATAGTCGCGCTTGATCACGGCCTCATATGACAACAGGCCCAAACCGTCTAAAGAAAATAAAGTTTCAATCAACAGAGAGCCTGTGAAAAACGCACCAATGAAAGCCGATGGGAAACCAGTCACCAAAGGAATCATCGCATTGCGAAATACATGCTTCCACAAGACTTTATCTTCACTCAATCCTTTGGCCCTGG
>JALRCP010000006.1 GCA_023257325.1 Polynucleobacter sp.
ATCTTCCAGCCCTGCAAAGAAATGGTGAGCAATCACCGCGTTTAATTTTTTAAAGGAATTTCAGTAATGGCAACAGGTATTGTTAAGTGGTTTAACGACGCAAAAGGTTTTGGTTTTATTACTCCTGACGGTGGTGGTGAAGATTTATTCGCTCACTTCTCAGCGATTCAAGGTAACGGATTCAAAAGCTTGAAAGAGAACCAAAAGGTTAGCTTTGAAGTAACGACTGGCCCTAAGGGCAAGCAAGCTTCTAACATCACGCCAATGTAATTTTGGTTGTATGTTGAGAAACCCGACTTCGGTCGGGTTTTTTATTGCCTATTTTTTACTGGATGGCTGTTTTTCTTCGATGAATTAGATCAAGCCAAAGGCGCCCAGGATTGCGCCAATGAGTAATAACCACAAAATGTGTACCTTGGTTTTCCAAACAAGCAACACGGAAATCACAGTACATAGCCAAAAAGGCCAATCGTCTTGCCAGCTGGCATTGGTTGCACTGATTAGCCAACTGGTCGCCAAAATGGCGCCAATCACCAAAGGTGCCAAACCTTGTTTGAAAGCAATGACTTTGGCACTGAACTGATTCGCTTGAACCCAACGCGCGGTAGAGAAAGTCAAGATAGAACTGGGCAACATCACGCCCACCATGGCCAGCACCATGCCAAAAACACCCCAAGCGTATTGAGCCCCCAACCCTGTCACTGAATTAATCCCGATGTGCCAACCCATCATCGCAATCACCAAAATGTTGGGGCCAGGAGCGGATTGAGCAATCGCAATGGATGCAGCAAATTGCTCATCAGTCATCCAAGCGTTGTTGTGCACCAAGTGACGATGCATCTCCGGAATCACAGTGACAGCGCCACCCACTGCCATGAGTGACACCGCCATGAAATGCAAGAACACATCCCACCAACTGGCCCAAGTGAATGTCATGATGACCTCACCTGACGATAGGTCATATAAATTGACAAAGACCCCAAACTCAATAAAACATGAACCAAAGGAATGCGCATCCAGGCCACTGCTATAAAACAAATCGCCGCGATACAAATCGACGGAACATATCTCAAAGGGTGTTTTTTCAATGCGCTTGCTAACTTTAAGGAGGTGCCCGCAATCAAACCAGCGGCAACCGCTCCCATACCCCGGATGGCTCCAGCCACTGCTGGCTGATCACCCCAATGGTGATAACTCATGGCAATCACAATCAAAGCCAACATCGGAAAAATCAGCATACCAGCCGAAGCAGTCAAAGCCCCTTGCCAACCAAAGTGGCGAGCGCCAAAAATAATCGCTAAGTTAATCACATTGGGCCCGGGTAAAACTTGAGCCACAGCCCACTCTTCTAGAAAACTTTCACGGGTATACCAACGCTTCTTATCAACCAACTCTCGCTCGGCAACTGGCAAGACCCCACCGAATCCTTGAAGTGCTAGCCATGTAAAAGCCCAAAATATTTCTTTTTTGGATTGAGGGGTCTGCGTCATGATGAAATTTTATCTCTTTCAGCCCTTCTACAAACTACCGATATGAAAAAAGAAGCCGAAGCTCCTTTTGATGCTAGATTGATTCAATCTTATTGAACTTCCTTGAGGCGAATGGTTTTTGCTTGATCGTTGCTAACTTTGACGGGTCTACCTTGGAAGTAGACAGCTGCTTGTGATAAGCCATTGGTCAACACAGTAAACGGTGCTTTACCCACAAATGTGTGATTACCCCCCGCATCAATCGATTGCATGGTTGATTTACCAGTGGCATCCACCACACAAACAATTTGTCTTGATTTCGCTTGCACATAAACAAAGTTACCAGGCTTTGATGGCTCAGTCACTGAATACTCAGCCACACTTGCATCCGCTTTGGGACAACTGACCTCAGTAGGTAACGGGGCC
>JALRCP010000020.1 GCA_023257325.1 Polynucleobacter sp.
TGTAATCAGGTCTCGTTGAAAAGTCTCGAATGGTTTTGTGTTGGTAAGCCGCTTCCACCAATTTCGTTAAGTCTTCTGGGCTAGAGACATTCTCACTCGATAATCCCGTCGGATCAGCAAATTTAGATTGAGTCATTCCCAAAAGTCTGGCTTTGGCATTCATGGCATCCACGAAAGCTGGAATACCCCCGGGATAATTTCTTCCTAAAGCTTGAGAAACTCGGTTTTCTGACGACATCAATGACAATATCATGGCCTGCTCTCGAGTCATTTTTGCCCCCTCAGTGACTCTCGAACGTGTTCTGCCAGGATAAGCATTGACATCAGACTGTGTAATCACGATTTCCTCATCCAAAGGAAGCTGAGCTTCCAAAACTACCAAGGATGTCATCAATTTAGTAATGGATGCAATTGGTAAGGCTGCATGGGCATTTTTTTCAAATAGAACTTCATGTGTTTGACGGTCAACAATCAAGGCCACACTCGACTTAAGATTTAAATCATCGTGATTGCCCCTTAAACCCATGGCCGCAGCCAATGAGGGTCTTTTTTCATCGGGTGCTTTGACCGATTTAGAACGTGTTGTTGTGGTTCGGACAGTTTTTTGAGTTTTTGGAGCTGCTTTCTTGGGTGTAGCCTTTTGTGAGTTAGCTGATTTTTGTGGATTACTTTGAGCTAGAGAATCATTCACAAACAGCAAAGAACTGCTGAGTAAACCAACCAATAAACCAAACAATAATTGACTTCTAAATTTCATTTGTCTCTTCTAAACCAATCAATGATCTGCATGAACTGAATTACGACATGATAAGGGATTACTTGGGCGCTGAGGCTTTATTCACCATTAAAACTGCTGTCATGGTTAATAAAATGCCAAATACGATCAACCACGTGATGGGTTCATCAAACAAGAACCAAGCCATCAATGCAGTAGTAGGAGGTGTTAAGTACATCAAACTAGTAACCCGAGTCGCCTCGCCTTTTCGAATCATCACAAATAAGAGTGAGATGGCACCGATTGATAAAGCGAAAATGGCCCAAATCAAAGAAAAAATTAACTCTGGCACCCACTGAATTTCACGAGTTTCAAATATCAGCATCAATGGCAAACAAATCAACAAAGAAGCTGCAAATTGAATGACGGAACCTGTCCTCAAATCGAATTGAGAACAATATCTTTTTTGATACAGCGTTCCTGCAGTAATGGACATCAAAGCGATGGTGATAAAAATTAAACTCAAGGCACTCAATCCAATCATGGAAAGCTTAGCCCAAACCACCAAACCAACCCCCATTAAACCGAGCAACAGTCCCAGCCATTGAATGGGCCTGACTCTCTCTGAAATCCAAGACGCAAAGAGTGCGGTCAAAATAGGCTGCAAACCAACAATCAAAGCAGTCAAACCCGCAGACATTCCCTCACGCACAGCAGCCCAGACTCCACCTAGATAACCGGCTTGGAGTAATGCCCCTGCTATCGCAATATGAATGACTTGGCTCTGATTGGGCCAGGGTGCTTTCCAAATCAACACGATGGGTACCATGAAAATCAGCACACCTAAAAATCTCAGAAATAAAAAAGTCATGGGTTCGGCATGAGGCATGCCATAACGGGCGATGATGAACCCAGTACTCCAAATAATGACAAAGATGGTTGCAATCCATGGCGCAAAGCGTGTCATCCATGCATGAGCCATATTATTTTTTTGCCTTTAAACGAGTAAATAAGTTGAGTGCCAATTGTACGGTCTGCGCATGAACTTCTACGGTGGTTTCAATCTTTTTTCCATAGCCACCTGCCATGGCAATGGCAATTGGTATGGCATGAGTTGCAGCAAAATCCAACACCATTTGATCACGCAATCGCATCCCCTCAAGACTCAACTTTAATCGTCCAAGGCGATCCCCCTCATGGGGGTCAGCACCAGCCAAATAAATGACGCAGTCCGCGTGAAATGTTTGCTCTAAGATTCCGAGCGCGTAGTTCAATTGTTGCAAATATTCATCGTCTGAGCACCCATCAGGTAGTGCAATATCCAAATGGCCCGATTCTTTTCTAAATGGGAAATTTTTATCCCCATGCATGGATAAAGTAAAACAGTTTGAGTCATTGGCCAGTATGGAAGCTGTGCCATTACCTTGATGAACATCTAAATCAATGATCGCCACTTTAACTGGCTTAAGATTTTGTAAATATTTAGCCGCCACAGCAGCATCATTAAAAACACAAAAACCACTGCCTTTATCCCGATAGGCGTGATGCGTGCCACCTGCAAGATTCACGGCGACACCTTCTTCTAATGCACTTAGACAGGCCGCAATGGTGGCCCCAGCCGATCTCTTAGATCGCTCTACCATGGCAGAGGTCCATGGAAACCCAATTTCTCTGATTTCTGAGTCGCTTAATTGACCAGTTTCAACCCGATTTACATATCCCTGATCATGGACTCGAACTAAATCCTCATGATTTGCGGCTTTGGGCTCCATCAGTTCCAAACCTGGATATTGGCTGACTCGATCCCTCAGGAGACGGTATTTTTCCATCGGAAATCGGTGCCCCGAGGGCAATGGCAGGACAAAATGGTCGGTGTAATAGGCTTTCACCCCTGAATTTTGCCTTTTTTTCACAATGTGGGCTTGACTTCGCTTTTTTACCCCCTATACTTATATTTGTGCAGTGCAACATTTATTGTTCACCTCTTTCATAGACTAGGAGAAATCATGACATTAACGCCAGAACAAATCGCAGCAGCTAACAAAGCAAACTTAGAAACATTGTTAAACCTAACCAACAAAGCATTTGAAGGTGTAGAAAAGCTTGTTGAACTCAATATGGCTGTTGCTAAAACAGCCATGGCTGAGAACGTACAAAACGCCAAACAAGCGTTATCAGTACGTGACGCACAACAACTAATGGCCATGCAAGCCGGTATGGTTCAGCCATTGGCAGAAAAAATCATGTCTTACAGCCGTCATTTGTACAACATCGCCAACGAAACTCAATCAACATTTACTTCAGTTGCTGAGTCTCAGTTGAAGAAAAGCTCTGGTAGCTTGAATGGCATGGTTGAAGAATTGGCCAAAAATGCACCTGCTGGATCAGAAGCAGCTGTTCAAGCCATTAAACAAGCCATGGCTGCCGCAAACAATGCTTATGAAACAACTCAAAAATCAATCAAGCAAGCGGTTGATTTAGCCCAAAACAACTTCAATGCCGCCGCTAATACAGCTGTTAAAGCTGCTCGCGGCAAGAAGTAAGCAAATAGAAAGGCAATTGAATCATCATATTGCCTTGTAAAGAATTGTAGTAGTGATAGTTGTCTCCTCGGTACCCAGTCAGATCTAATCTGCAAGTACCTTTTCAACCCCCGCCTAGTGCGGGGGTTTTTTTATTATTACTTTTTCTTTTGGGGTGGTAAATCAGTGCAACTGCCATGAGCCACCTCAGCAGCCATGCCAACTGACTCACCCAAAGTTGGATGAGGATGAATGGTTTTACCGATATCAATTGCATCAGCTCCCATTTCAATCGCCAAACACACTTCACCAATCAAATCTCCCGCATGGGTACCAACAATACCTCCGCCGATGATTCGATGGGACTCTTTGTCAAACAATAGTTTGGTGAAACCTTCATCTCGACCATTGGCAATCGCACGACCACTGGCTGCCCATGGAAAGAGACCTTTCTCATACGCAATACCCTTAGCCTTACATTGCTCCTCTGTCAAACCAGCCCAGGCCACTTCAGGATCTGTATAAGCTACGGAAGGAATCTGTTTAGCATCAAAATAAGCCTTGTGCCCTGCGGCCACCTCAGCAGCTACGTGGGCTTCATGAACTGCTTTGTGAGCCAACATAGGTTGCCCCACCAAGTCACCAATTGCAAATATATGAGCAACATTGGTGCGCATTTGTGCATTAACGGGGATAAAACCACGTTCATCTACCATCACGCCAGCCAGATCCGCATTGAGTTTTTTACCATTGGGTGTTCGACCTACCGCTACTAAGACCAAGTCATAAACTTGAGCCGAGGCAGGCGCTTGCTCGCCTTCAAAAGTAACATGAATGCCATCTGCTTTTGCTTCAGCTTTGCTGGCACGTGTTTTTAACATGATCTTGTCAAAGCGAGGTGCATTGATTTTTTCCCAGACCTTTTCTAAATCACGATCTGCACCTGCCATCAAGCCGTCCATCATCTCAGCAATATCAATTTTGCTGCCCAGCGTGCTGTAGACGGTTGCCATCTCTAAACCAATGATGCCCCCACCAATCACCAGCATGCGCTTGGGCACCTTCTCAAGCTTCAAAGCTCCAGTACTGTCTACAATTCTTGGGTCACTCGGCAAGAAAGGCAACATCACCGCTTGACTACCAGCAGCAATGATCGCCTTTTGAAATTGAATAACTTCCTTTTTACCTGTTGTTTCTTTTGAATCTCCTGAAGTTAGTTCAACCTCAAGGTGATGCGCGTCTATAAATCGCCCGATGCCTCGCACGGTTTTTACCTTACGAGCCTTGGCCATGCCAGCCAAACCACCAGTTAATTTCCCAATGACACTCTCTTTATGAGCGCGTAATTTATCAATTTCAATGCTTGGTTCACCGTAAGAGATACCGTGAGTTGCCATGGCTTTCACTTCATCCATAATGGCTGCCGTGTGCAATAAAGCCTTGGAAGGAATGCATCCCACATTCAAACAAACCCCGCCCAAAGTGGCGTAACGTTCAACGATGATGGTGCTCATACCCAAATCAGCGCTCCTGAAAGCGGCACTATAACCACCGGGACCAGCACCCAATACCAACATGTCACATTGATGATCTACTGGACCTGCGTAAGATCCAGGCCTTGGGGTTGAACTCACTGAAGGTGCTGAAGCCACCTTAGCAGGTTGAGAGCTTACTGCTTGCGAAACTGATGCACTCACTGAAGATGTTGTAGCAGAAACTTCGATCGTAGCAATGACCATACCTTGATTGATCTTATCGCCCA
>JALRCP010000021.1 GCA_023257325.1 Polynucleobacter sp.
GGGCGACCCGCTACTGCATCATCAATCGCGGCTCGGTACGCTTGTGCTGTGCGAGCGACGTAGTAAGGTGACTTGGTGCGACCTTCAATCTTGAATGAGTCAATCCCCATTTCAGTCAGGCGTTGCACATGCTCAATTGCCCGCAAATCTTTAGAGTTCAAGATATAGGTGCCATGCATGTCTTCTTCAATTGGCATCCACTCACCTGGGCGATTACCTTCTTCTAGCAAGTAGATGTCGCCCGTAGCGTCTTCAGAAGCTTTTGCAACCTTGTAATCCCAACGGCAAGAGTTTGTGCAGGTACCTTGATTGGGGTCTCGGTGATTGAAGTAACCAGACAATAAACAGCGGCCAGAGTAGGCGATACACAAAGCACCATGAATAAATACTTCAATTTCCATTTCTGGGCAATCTTGGCGAACGGCTTCAATCTCATCCAAGGATAGTTCGCGTGACAAGATCACGCGGCTGACACCCACAGAGCGCCAAAATTTAGCTGCATGACCATTCACGGTATTCGCTTGCACTGATAAATGAATCGGCATATCCGGCCAGTTCTCGCGAACCAACATGATTAAACCGGGATCCGACATGATGAGTGCATCGGGTTTTAATGCAATCACAGGTTCCATGTCTTTCACATAAGTGCGTGTTTTGGCACCATGAGGAAAGATGTTGGAGACTAAGTAAAAATGTTTGCCCTGAGCATGGGCGGTTTCAATGCCTTCACGCAAGACTTCCATATTGCCAAAGTCATTGTTGCGTACACGCAAGGAATATCGAGGCTGACCTGCATAGACCGCCGTCGCTCCAAAGTCGAAAGCAGTGTTGAGCATGGTCAGGCTGCCCGCAGGTGCTAAAAGTTCAGGTGTTTTCATAGCTCGTATTTTAGGTGTTTTCAGGCTTTTTTGCCCGTCAAGCCTCTATGAAGCCTAGGGGTATTTCAGATCGTGAATAAAACCCAGATATTGAGGGGCTTTGCTGACTATGTGGTGAGCTGATTAAAAGCGCTCGTTGGGTCCTAAATGTCGCCACTGGCCGACAGGTAAGTTCCCCAAGGGAATTTGTCCAATACGAATGCGCTTTAAGCCAATTACCTTGAGTCCAACCAATTCGCACATGCGGCGAATTTGGCGTTTTTTGCCCTCGCGCAAAACAAAGCGCAGTTGATCGGTGTTTTGCCAACTCACTTTGGCGGGTTTGAGTGCCACACCATCCAACTTGAGGCCATGATTGAGAAGTCGCAAACCTTCAGCCGTCAAAGAGCCTTCAACGCGAACCAAATATTCTTTCTCAATCGGACTGTTTTCACCGATTAATAATTTGGCAATGCGACCGTCCTGAGTCAACACCAGTAGACCGCTCGAATCAATATCCAGTCGTCCTGCAGGCGCCAGCCCTCTGGTGTTGAATTTACCAGGCAGCTTAGCTGATAGTGGGTGAACAAATTGATTTTCTGGGGTAATCAGTGAAGCAGCTGGTTTGTATTCTCGATCTTCATCAAAATGAGAAATGTAGCCCACGGGTTTATTCAAAATAATCGTGTAGCGACGTGCTTGTTGTGCCACAGCCGCTTTTTTTAATTCAATCTTTTGATGAGGAAAAGCTCGGGCGCCTAGTTCATTCACAACTTCGCCGTCAACCAACACCAAGCCCTGCTCGATGTATTGATCTGCTTCACGTCTGGAGCAAATGCCTTGTTCAGACATTAGTTTTGAAATACGTACTTTTTCCACGGACTCAATTATCGCTTAGTTTTTGAGGCTGGCTAGGACTATCTTGCTCAAGCGGGAGGTGTTTGGCTGTTTTCTTTGAATGATTCAGTCAAAGCAATTTGTAACTTTGCATGAATCTTTACCAATTGCTTGCGCAATAAATAAATCACTGTGCCCATAAAAATCGCCAAAATAAATAGCATGCCCACTGGGGGCAGAATACTTGAGCTGAGGGCTGAAACTAAAAGAAGAAGGGCCACAATAGCCAAAACAGGCATTAATTGTGTAAATAATTGTTGAGTGGCGACTCGGTCCTCGGAGCTATGTTGATCTCTGTGTAAGTGGACATCTGCCAAAAGCATGCCAAGGGCTTCTAATTTGCGATAGATGGCAAATAAGAAGGGAGCAGATAAGAGCAGACTCATGGCCCACATAGCTGCTTGTTGATAGACCTCTGTAAACCAAACCAAATGACCTGTGTCGACATAACTATTAATTAAGGTAAACAGTTTGGTGGCTGACAAGAACAAAGCAATCACTACGCAAGCATTCACAAACACATGGAAGGTGATTCGTCGAACAAAGGGTTTGATGTCCGCTCTTAATTGATTGTCAGAACGAATTTGCCCTAACCATTCTGAATACTGCACAAAGACATTTTTAATGGGGCTTGGGATGCGATTGCCCATCCATTGACTTAACGGATCAGAGCCTTTAATTAAATAGGGAGTAAATAGTGTGGTTAACACAGAGACTGCCACCACAATTGGATACAAAAAGTCACTGGTTACATTCAGAGTCAAACCCAGTGAAGCGATGATGAATGAAAACTCGCCAATTTGGGCTTTGCCCATGCCCACGCGAACGGATGTTTGACCATCATGTCCGGTTATAAATGTGCCCATGGTGCAAGACAGCACTTTGCCAACAATCACGGCAACGCTAATGAGGGTAATTGGTAGGGCGTATTTTAATATCACGCTTGGATCTAAAAGCAAACCAATGGTCACGAAGAAAATTGCAATGAACATGTCTTTGACGGGTTCGATTAGTTTTTCGATGGTATGAATATGGCGAGACTCAGCCATCATGGCACCAATTAGGAAGGCGCCTAGGGCAACGCTGTACTCCATCTTCATCACTAGCAAACAAAACCCAAAGCACAGACCTAAAACAGTAACCAGTAACATCTCTTTGCGATGAAACTTAGCCACCAAATTCAATAATCTAGGGACTAACAAAATACCTACTGCCAAAGAGATTGTCATGAATAGAATTAATTCACCAATCGTGATGGCAGCATCCACGGCTTCTAATTGACCGGTGGTAGCGATACCTGTGAGCATCACAATTAGGCTAATAGCCAATATATCTTCCACAATCAAAATGCCATAAATAAGATTGGCAAACTTTTCTTTCTTTAGCCCCAGTTCCTCTAGAGCTTTAACTGTGATGGTGGTTGAAGAGATTGCCATCATGGCCCCTAAGAAAATGGCGTCCATGGAGGTCCAGTTGAAGAATCGACCAATTTCATATCCCACCCAAATCAAAAGAATGATTTGTGCAATGGCTGCGACAAAGGCGGTGGCACCCACCTTGGCCAATTTTCGTAGACTAAATTCAAGGCCTAAGCCAAACATCAAAAAGACAACGCCCAACTCACCCAAAGTTTTGATGGTTTTTTCATCAGTAATAAAAGTGACAGCTGAAGTGTGAGGGCCGATAATCACGCCGGCGATGATGTAACCCAAGACCACAGGTTGCTTCATGTAATGAAAGATTACAGTAACAACTCCAGCGACCAACATGATCACTGCCAAGTCCTTAATGAAATCTAACCCATGCATGTTCTGTCTCTCTTTTTAATTTAACCGCGATAATGTCATTATGGCTTTAATTGTTCTCACTGACGCAAAACTGGCATTTGGCCACGTTGACCTCTTAGCAAATACCCATTTTTCACTGGAAGCTGGTGAAAGAATTGGTTTGATAGGTCGCAATGGCACGGGTAAATCATCGCTTTTGAAAATTTTAGCGGGTTTAGAGAAGCTTGACGATGGCCAATTGCAATATCAGCAGGGTCTGCGCATGGCTTACGTGGCTCAAGAACCCATTTTTGACCCCAAGGACACGGTGTTTGAGGCTGTTGCTCAAGGGGTTGCAGAAGTCAAAGCGCTCAGAGAAGAGTATGAAGAGCTCAGTGTGGCTGATTGGAATGATGAATCACATCACCGCTTGGATGAGATTCAGTCACGTTTGGAAGCCATGAGTGGCTGGAATTGGGAGCAGCGTGTTCATGAAACTTTGGATCGCTTGCATTTAAACCCTGATCTAGCAATCGGATCATTGTCTGGAGGAAATCGCAAGCGTGTGGCATTGGCTCAAGCATTGGTCGCTGTGCCAGATGTGCTCTTCCTAGATGAGCCAACCAACCATTTGGATTTAGATTCGATTACTTGGTTAGAAGAATTGTTGAAGGCCTTCAAAGGTTCCGTTGTGCTCATTACTCATGACCGTGCCTTTTTAGATGCTGTGAGCACACAAATTTTGGAGTTGGATCGCGGAATTTTGCGAAGCTACCCTGGTAACTTTAGTGCCTATGAAGTTTTAAAAGAACAAGAGTTGGCTTCTGAGGCCTTGGCCAATGCGCGTGCCGACAAATTGCTGGCGCAAGAAGAGGTATGGATACGCAAAGGAGTTGAGGCGAGAAGAACACGTAGCGTTGGACGCATTGCGCGCTTAGAGAAATTACGAGAGATGCGCGCCGCGCGCAGAGACGCGATGGGTCAAATCAAATTATCGGTGGCATCTGGTCAACGCAGTGGAAAAATTGTGGCTGATTTAGAAAATGTTAGCAAATCTTATGACCGCCCGATTGTTAAAGATTTTACGGCGACCATTTTGCGAGGCGACAAAGTCGGACTTTTAGGCCCAAATGGGGCTGGTAAAACCACTCTATTAAAGCTCATCTTGGGAGTGATTGCGCCTGATAGCGGTCAAGCCACGATGGGCTCACAAATTGAGGTGGCTTATTTTGATCAAATGCGAGAGGGTTTGAATCTCAATGCGACGCTTGAAGACTACATCAGTCCAGGTAGCGAATGGATTGAAATCAATGGTAATCGTAAACACGTTAAAAGTTATCTCAATGATTTTCTATTTGCGCCAGAACGTGCTGCATCCCCTGTGAGCACGCTTTCAGGGGGTGAGCGTAATCGTTTACTTTTGGCTAGATTATTTGCAAGACCTGCTAACGTGTTGGTATTGGATGAACCGACCAATGATTTGGATATTGATACTTTGGAATTGTTAGAGCAACTCTTACAAGATTACAAAGGGACCGTATTTTTAGTCAGTCATGATCGCGCATTTTTGGATAACGTAGTGACTAGCATCATTGCTCATGAGGGGGATGGTTACTGGCGTGAGTATGAAGGTGGTTACGAAGACTGGAAGATTCAGAAGAAGCGCTCTGAAGAATTCAAAGCGGTGGCTCAAAACAAACCACTGGAGCCAACTTCCCTGAAGACAAATCAACAAACCAAAGCCAACCAAAATAAACCTGCAAAATCTGCAGTTCAAAAACTGAATAGCAAAGAGCGTCAAGAGTTAGAGACAATTCCCAATCGAATTGATGCCCTAGAAAAAGAGCAAGAAAATATTGGTGTATCTCTGGCTAATCCTGATTTATATAAAAATAATCCTGATCAGATTCCTAGTTATCAGGCCAGAATCAAAGAGATTGAAGAAGATTTGATGGCCTTGATGACTCGGTGGGAAGAGTTGCTTCAGCGATCAGAATCTTGATTCATTCATCGCATCGCCCAATAAGTGGCTAATCCAATCAAGGTGGCTGAGGCCATGAGCCAAGTCACAATGCTGCGACGATTCCTTGGATTTTTTTGAGTGAAGTCATATTGAAACTTTTCGGAATCAATTTGACTCAGTTCAACCCCCATTTCATCTAAGGTATTTTCAACGGCATCAATCATGGCTGCTGGGCCGCAAACAAAGTACTGTGCTTGAGTTACTGCAATGCCTGTTGACTTCAAGATTCGGTTTAAGGTCGC
>JALRCP010000184.1 GCA_023257325.1 Polynucleobacter sp.
CGAATGTTTTCAAGGGGTACTGGCGCATGCCAGAAAAAACCAAGGAAGAGTTCACCTCAGATGGTTGGTTTAAAACAGGTGATGTCGGTCGTTGGGGTGGTGAGACCAGTGCCGGCAAGGTGCCTGATAACTATCTGTGCATCGTGGGTCGAAGCAAAGACTTGATCATTTCTGGTGGATATAACGTCTATCCTAAAGAAATTGAGAGTTTCATCGATGACATGTCTGGCGTGGATGAGAGTGCTGTGATTGGCGTTCCTCATCCTGATTTTGGTGAAGCGGTGGTGGCAGTGGTAGTACCAAAGCCAGGAGCTCAATTGAATTCAGAAGCCATGATTGCTGACCTCAAAGGCAAGATTGCAAACTTCAAGGTGCCTAAGCGAGTGATCATTGTGAACGAGCTACCTAGAAATGCGATGGGTAAGGTGCAAAAGAATGTCTTGCGTCAAACCTATGCTTAATCATCTGTAAGGCGAATTAATCATCGCAACAAACAATAAGGCCTTCTCAAGAAGGCCTTATTTCTTGGTAAGAAAATCAATAAGATTTAATATAGACCTAAGCCGATTAAGCCTTTGTTGAGCATATAAGCGGATAAGCAGAATAAAACCAGGGCAAAGACTTTCTTAAGTTGTGCCACATTCAGTTGATGAGCTACCTTGGCACCTAAAGGAGCTGTAATCACGCTAGCAACTGCAATGCATGCTAGAGCAGGCAAATAAATATAACCAATAGAGCCCGCAGGTAAATTCGGATTGCCATAACCACTGATTACATAAGCGATGGCACTGGCCAGTGCAATTGGAAATCCCAAAGCTGCCGAAGTAGCAACAGCATTGTGCATGGCGACGTTACACCATGTCATAAATGGCACAGAAATAAAGCCTCCACCAGCGCCCACTAAGCTGGACAAGAAGCCAATAAAGCCGCCAGCACCAAACATGCCAAGCTTGCCTGGCAAAGTCCTACTTGGCTTAGGTTTTTTATTCATGAGCATTTGATAACCAGAAAATCCCACAAACAAAGCAAAGATCAAAGATAGCCAAGATGTTTTTAGTAAGGCAAAAATTTTGCCACCACCAATCAAAGCACCAATCAAAATACCAGGAACTAAAAGCATCACAATATCCCAGCGAACGGCGCCGCGTTTGTGATGGGCTCTAACAGAAGAAAGGGAAGTGAATAAGATGGTGGCCATTGAAGTTGCAATCGCCACATGAACCACTACTTCAATCGGAAAGCCATAGATTGTGAACAAGAAGGTGAGGAAGGGTACCATGATCATGCCCCCACCTATTCCTAAAAGCCCTGCTGCAAAACCTGTAAAACCACCTAAAACTGCCAATGCCCCAACTTGAAATAATGTCATTGAATTGTTTTCTTATTTGAACTTATAAAACTGTTGATTGAGATAAGCGACTAAGTCGGCTTCATCTTCTGGAAAGAGGTCTAAACGTAATTCTGTATTGCACATGCTGACCATGAACTTGAGACGAGCTGGATCTTTGACCTTGCGATCAGCGCGGGTGTAAATGATGTCGCCATTGCCCAAACCTGATTTTTCAGCATGGCATTGATAGCATTTGGCTTGATGAAGAGTCTTTCCGTTGTTCACATCAGCAGCAAAGCTTGGGGCTGATCCCAAAGCCAATACAGCAATGAAGCTCAAGGTTGCGGTCATTTTGTTGAACATGGCACTCTCCTTATAAACGCAGAATAGATCCCCCACCTTGGCCGCTAGGCCGTCATCCTGAACCCAGTAGGTTCAAGGCGGCATGGCAATGATGCTTCGGGTACATCAAGTCTTTCAGGGAGAGTATGACCCGAAGTCAGACTCTGTGATTAACGAGACGCTCGCGCCCACATCATATGGCCCACGCCTGATGCTTGCGCATCGGTTCAAGGAACTATTGGCCTTGGCGCACCAGGTAGGGAAAGCATTTTCAGCGCAGAATCCACTGAGGCTTCGATTTGATCAACTTTGCTTTGGATGGCAACGATTTGATCAACGCTGGCCCCAGGGTTTTCTGTGTTGCTGAGATTCATTTTGGCTGCTTGCAAATCACCTGCCAATTTAATGGCAGTCATGATGGCAGCACGTTCAATACTGCGATTGCCAGCTGATAGTGCAGCCTCAAGTTGTTCGTCAACGATGGCTGCAGCAGCACGCAGGCTAGCTTCATGTTCAGGGGTGGTCGAAAAAGCAAATTTTTGACCCGCTAGAGTAAGTTCTATGCGATTTTGGCTCATTGCATATCCTTTGGACTGGTAGCCAATAGATCGAGTTGGCCTGTATCGGTTTGGCTCGGTAACTTTTCAAGAATCTGCTGGATGCGGGCTTGCGCATCTTCAATCTTGGTTTCAAGGGCCAAGCGTTCTTTGTGGGATTGCTCCACAGCTTCTAGTAAAGCCTTGGTTTTACCCTCTAGGCGTTCTAGGCTATCTTGCAAACGGCTGTATGAATTGTTTGTAAGTTCTGACATAGGCATATTGTATATACTACACGCGTTCTTAGGTGCTCTTGGAAGATAACAATCTACCAAAGTTAAACGGGAAACAGGGGTTTTTCAATCAATAGATTAAAGGATAACCTGTGCTGCCCCCGCAACGGTAAGTGAACGCACGCAAGTGTCGGCTCAATCGAAT
>JALRCP010000104.1 GCA_023257325.1 Polynucleobacter sp.
GGCGTCTGCCGTCATCACCATGGACGACGCCAACCCCCGTGCCGAGGCCGTGGCCATCGATTCGTCCGATGGCACGATCGTGGCGGTGGGATCACTGGATTTAGAACAAAAGATTTTTTATATAAAGCCTAAACAGTTTAATCAGTTAAGCTATTCACCATGCCAACACAACAACTTGATTACTTTGCCTCTTTAGTTGCTGAAGATGAGCACTTTCCCCTCACCGAAGCCAGCATTGCCATCGGTCAGCATGCTTTTCCTGACTTGGTCGTCCAACACGTATTTGATGAACTGGATGTTCTGGTTGAAAAACTAAAGCATCGCATCACCTCTGAAATGGCCGGAATTCAGAAGTTACAGATATTAAAAAACTATTTCTACAAAGAGTTAGGCTTTGGTCCAAATCGCAATGATTACTACGATCCCAACAACTCTTACCTTCATACTGTTTTAGAAACCCGACGCGGAATTCCAATTTCTCTGGCTTTGATCTTCATGGAAATGGGCAACCAGATTGGTCTAAATATCAAAGGAGTGTCTTTCCCAAATCATTTCATGGTTCGCCTATCTTTGCCTCAGGGAGAGGTCATTCTTGATCCTCTGACAGGTACCTCACTATCAAAGCAAGAATTGCAAGAAATGCTTGACCCTTATTTGGATGCACAAGGGTATCGCGGCGAATATCAATTACCTTTGAGTGCCTTTTTGAGATCCTCAAGTCCCCGTGAAATTCTTTCAAGATTTTTGCGCAATTTAAAAGCCATTTATACCCAGCAAGAACGTTGGGAAAGATTACTGGGAATTCAACAACGCTTGGTGATTTTGTTGCCTGACGCCATTGAAGAAATCAGAGACCGAGGATTGGCCTTGGCTCAATTAGATTACATCAGGCCAGCCATTGAAGACATGCAGAAGTATTTAGACGAATCTCAGGACGCCACAGACAGCGATGAAATTCGTGCTCAAATCATTCAACTTGAAGAGCAATATCGCCATCATTAGAAATTAACGTGAGTTATATGAGAAAAGCGATTGCCGCTTTACCCGACACCCTAATCAGTCAAATTGCTGCCGGCGAAGTCGTTGAGCGTCCCGCTTCGGTGGTGAAAGAGGTTCTTGAGAACGCCATCGATGCAGGCGCTCAAGCCATTACAGTCAGACTTGAAGAAGGTGGTATTCAGCGGATATCTATTCAAGATGACGGCATGGGCATTCCCTCTCATGAACTGCCTCTGGCGATACTGCGCCACGCCACTAGCAAAATTGCTTCTTTATCAGATCTTGAATCTGTGGCTTCTCTTGGTTTTAGAGGTGAAGCTCTGGCATCTATTGCCTCGGTATCTAGATTCAGCATCACCACACGCACGCGTGAAGACGATCACGCTTGGCAAATTCAGGTCAATGGGGGTCAAACTGTAGGCGGGGTCACACCTGCATCTGGCCCAACAGGGACCACGATTGACGTTCAAGATTTGTATTTCAACACACCCGCTAGAAGAAAATTTTTAAAAAGTGCTTCTACCGAACTAGGTCATTGTTTAGATGTGATTCGTCGAATTGCTTTATCTCGTCCCGATATCAGCATGGCAGTGTGGCACAACGGCAAAATCACTGAACGCTGGGCTCAAGGCAACATTGAACAAAGAGTCGATGCCATCTTGGGTCAAGAGTTTCATGAGGCCAAAATTCCACTGGAACAAGTATCAGGTGCTTTATCAATCCGAGGGTTTATTAGCAAACCTACGGCCAGTCGCGCACGTGCGGATCAACAATACAGTTACGTGAACGGTCGTTTTGTACGTGACAAAGTGATTCAGCATGCGATTCGAAGTGCCTATCAAGACGTACTACATGGTGACCGTCAACCCATGGTGGTACTTTCATTAGAAATTGACCCTCAACTGGTGGATGTGAATGTCCATCCCGCAAAGACAGAACTGCGTTTTAGGGAAAGTGGGGCTGTCCATCAATTTGTTTTTAAAGCC
The DNA here is from genome assembly GCA_023257325.1 of Polynucleobacter sp. Classification (GTDB taxonomy): domain Bacteria; phylum Pseudomonadota; class Gammaproteobacteria; order Burkholderiales; family Burkholderiaceae; genus Polynucleobacter. The sequence continues at coordinate 1,986 of JALRCP010000104.1, forward strand.
ATCCAAAATGCACTGGGCGTAGCAGCAGGTCACAATGCTGGGACGCCCTCTCTTGCGTCTCATTCCTTTGCCCCTGTGAGTTCAAATCATGGGCTCAATACTTGGATGGCTTCTATGAGCAATTCGAGCTTGCCACTCAAAGCCGACAGCAAAAATAGTATGGATCAATTTTTCATTCGACAAAATGATCCGATTGCATCCCAGCCTTCTCACCAAACCCATTCTGACTTACCCCTTGGCCATGCGATTGCTCAAATTCATGGTATTTACATTTTGGCGCAGAACCAATCAGGATTGGTATTGGTCGATATGCATGCTGCTCATGAACGCGTGCTGTATGAAAAACTCAAAATCGACTTGGCTGAGGGAGTCAAGGTTCAACAACTATTGGTACCCGTGGTGATGCACGCTTCAGAACTTGAAGTGGCCAAATCCGAAGAGCATCGAGAAACGCTAGTCCAACTAGGTTTTGATATTGCCACATTAGCCCCAACGCAATTGGCCATCAGAACTATTCCGACGCTATTACAAAAATCAGACCCCATCGGACTTGTTAGAAATTTACTGAATGAACTTGATTCGACAGGCTCTAAAGCCGTGGTTGACGCGGCTCAACATGAACGTCTCGCAACGCAAGCCTGTCACGCGGCAGTGCGGGCTCATCGACTTTTGACGCTGACAGAGATGGATGCCTTACTAAGACAAATGGAACAAACCGAGCGCGCAGATCAATGCAACCATGGTCGCCCTACTTGGATACAGTTGAGCATTCAAGATCTTGATAAATTATTTTTGCGCGGGCGCTGATGGCAGCATTCAAGCAACCTGTCATCACAATTGTGGGGCCTACAGCCAGTGGCAAAAGTGGAATTGCCCTGCAAATTGCGAGAGCCGCAAAAGCCAAAGGCAAAATCATTGAAATTATCAGCATGGATTCAGCGCTCGTGTATCGCGGCATGGACATTGGCACAGCCAAACCCAGTCAATCCGAGCGAGCGGAGATTCCTCATCACGGGATTGACATCACCGCACCAGAGACTGCTTACTCTGCAGCCAAATTTGCCAAAGATGCAAAACAGTGGCTCAAAGAAATTGAGGCTCGCGGGCATATTCCCCTAATTGTCGGAGGCACCATGCTTTACTGGCGAGCCCTCGCCCACGGTCTCTCAGACATGCCAGCAGCCAACCCCGACATTCGCTCAAAACTTGAACAAGATGCTCAAGAAAAAGGCTGGCCAGCCATTCATGCTGAACTGGAAAAAGTAGACCCCCAGGCGGCTGCTCGCATTGAAATGAATGATTCACAAAGAATTCAGCGCGCCCTTGAAATTTATCTGAGCACCGGCAAAACCATGTCGGCTTGGCAAAAGGAAAACCCAACCACCAGTGGTCGAGGAAGCGACGCCAACTCACTGGACACGCCTTTAGATTTTCGTTTGATTTCGATTGAACCTTCAGATCGATCTGTTTTACATGATCGCATTGCTAAACGCTTTGAATTGATGATTCAAGAAGGTTTTTTAAATGAGATGAAATTACTTCATCAAAATCCAAGTCTTCATCCTGACCTGCCCTCCATGCGCGCAGTAGGCTACCGTCAAGGCTGGGATTATTTAGATCAAAAAATTAATTTTCAAGAATTTCAAGAACAAGCGATTGCAGCTACTCGTCAATTGGCCAAAAGACAATTGACCTGGTTACGCGGCATTTCTGATAAACGAGTCGTAGACTCTCTGAACGAAGCAGACCTAAAACAATGTGAGCAAGAAATTCTTGCTCACTATGGAATTAATTAAACAACAATCGTTTGATGAGCGCCCGCCGGTCTTGCAACCACTTCACCCAACTGATAAACCTTTTCACCGGTTGACTCGAGCTGGGCTTTAGCCGCTTGCGCATCGGCCGCATTCAAAATCACCACCATGCCAATGCCACAGTTAAATACTCGATGCATTTCAGCATCTTCAACACCACCTTTGGCTTGTAACCATTGGAATAACTGAGGTAACTGCCATGCATCGCGATGCAACACAGCTTGAGTATTTTCTGGCAATACACGAGGCACGTTCTCAACCAAGCCACCGCCCGTAATGTGAGCCATGCCCTTCACGGTCAATTTGCTCATCAAAGCCAACATGGATTTGACATAAATGCGAGTTGGCGCCATCACCACATCACTCATGCTCTGACCATAAAAATCATCGCTTGCTTTGGCGCCCGCACGCTCAATAATCTTGCGGATTAAGGAATAACCATTCGAATGAGCGCCACTAGAGGTCAAACCTAGAATCACATCGCCAGGGGCAATCGTTGCGCCCGTGATCATGCCGGATTTTTCAACAGCACCCACGGCAAAACCAGCCAAGTCATATTCACCTTCAGGGTACATGCCAGGCATTTCAGCTGTTTCACCACCAATCAAAGCACAACCAGCCAATTCACAACCTTTCGCGATACCGCCTACTACAGTAGCTGCGGTATCCACAGACAACTTACCGCAAGCAAAATAATCTAAGAAAAAGAGCGGCTCGGCACCCTGCACCAAAATATCATTGACACTCATGGCCACCAAATCTTGCCCGACCGTGTCATGACGATTCCAATCAAAGGCTAGCTTCAACTTGGTACCGACTCCGTCCGTACCCGAAACCAAAACTGGCTCTTTATAGCGCTTAGGCACCTCAAAGAGTGCGCCAAAACCACCAATACCAGCCAAGACACCCTCTCGCATGGTTTTTTTGGCCATGGGCTTAATTCGCTCAACAAGCGCGTCACCAGCCTCCATATCAACACCCGCATCGCGGTATGAAAGCCCTTTAGATTGAGAAGAATTTTGATCAGACATAGCTATAAATGTATTTGAATCAGTAGAATCTTAGAATTCTAGTGGATACGCTCAACCTATGGCCTCTTTATTAACAACTTTTTTAGCCGCTTTTATCCTGGCTTATGTCCTCAGGCCCCTATCTACGCGTCTTTTGGGACTTGGGATCGGAAAAACCTGGTCGGCCATCTTGACAGTTTTTATCGGCTTTTTAAGTCTTTTGGGCTTACTGATTCTTTTCTTGAGTGTTTTGCAAAAAGAATTGCCCGCTCTTAGGCATCAATTGCCCATTTGGCTGGAGCAATTAAAAAATGTCCTCGGGCCTTGGTTCACTCATTGGACGATTCCTGTTGATACCCAACAGATTCAATCGGTCATTCAAAGTAAAGTTAGCGCCCACCTCTCCAATAATGCAGACGCTCTCATCACCCAAGGCCTCTCCACACTCTTGAATTCTGGACAAACGATTCTGGCTAGTACCGTTGGTTTTGTTTTAATTATTTTTGTTGTTTTCTATTTAATCATTCAATGGGATGAATTTTTTAAAAAATTAAGTCCTGTGATACCACCTAGATGGCTGCCTCAAACACAGCAAATTTTGAATGAAATTGATGAATTACTCTCTCAGTACCTAAGAGGTCAATTACTCGTCATCGCCATTCTTGCCGTGTTCTACTCGGTGGGCTTATATCTTTTAGGCATGACTGGTGCGATTGCCTTGGGCCTATTTACTGGCTTGGCCATATTTATCCCCTACATTGGCTATGGCGTTGCACTCATCCTAGCCTTGTTATCAGCCTTGCTCCAAGCCGAGACAGGGGTCAACATTCTTGCCATCTTAGGTCTTTATGTGGTTGGACAACTATTGGAAAGTTTTGTACTCACCCCCAAACTAGTTGGCGACAAAATTGGTTTACACCCAGTGCTGGTTATTTTTTCATTGATGCTATTTGGTGGCTGGTTTGGCTTTTTTGGAGTGTTGTTAGCTCTTCCTATCAGCGCAATTCTGCTGGTGTTAAGTCGTCACTTGTTGACCGCTTACAAAACCAGTTCTTGGTATCAAAGCTAGGGCATCTGTGAATCCATTGCCACGACAAATCGCGCTCGATCTTGGTCACACTCCCGAAGTGACTCTAGAGAACTTTATTGTCACAGGCAATGAAAATTTAATCAGTGTTTTGAAAAACATTCAAAATGCTTGGCAGCAACATTTCTCTGGCAGCACCGGTCTTCGCCCAGATCAACGCATGATTCATTTTTGGGGAGCCAGTGGCTCAGGCCGCAGCCATCTATTGGCGGCCATGAAAACAAAAGCTTCTGAACTTGGCATCCATATTTTTCTATTGAATCACGAGAGCACCCCTGATGAATGGCGTCTTGCTGGTGACAGCCTATTAGAGAATAGTCATGAGGTGGGTCTTTTGGGCATCGATGACATCGATCATTTAGACGACTTTGCACAAGGCGCACTATTTAGACTTCACAATGCCATACGCGAATCAGAACATCAGTACTTACTGACCTCCAGCCTCAACCCAATCACTCAATTGCAGCTAAGGGATGATTTAAAAACACGTTTGGCATGGGGCTTGGTTTTCCAGATGCATGCTTTATCCGATGATGAAAAACTCCAGGCTCTTCAATTATCAGCCAATGCCAGAGGCTTGAATTTATCTCCTGAGGTTCCGCAATGGTTGCTCCGACACTTTCATCGTGACATGCCAAGCCTCATGTCACTTTTAGATGCGCTTGACACTTACTCTCTTGAAACAAAGCGAGCCATCACCTTACCCCTCGTAAAAGAAATGCTGGCTCAAAAAAATAAGCATAATGACGCCTAAATGACACAACTTGCCTTATTTGACCTCGACCACACCCTCTTGCCAATTGACAGTGATCATGAATGGGGCCGCTTCTTGGTCAAAATTGGTGTAGTTGATCACGATTATTACGCCGCACAAAACGAGCGCTTTTACAACGACTACAAAGCTGGTCGCCTAAACATCTATGCTTTTTTAGATTTTGCTCTTAAACCTTTGGCCGATCATTCGAGGGTGCAACTCAATCAATGGCATGAGCAATTTATGGCTGAGGTCATTCGTCCGAATATTCGTAGTAGCGCGATTGAATTGGTTCAAAAGCATCGAGACCAAGGTGATCTGTGCTGTGTGGTAACGGCCACCAATAGTTTTGTCACGCGACCGATTGTGACGGCTTTTGGCATCTCTCATTTAATTGCGACAGAACCCGAAGTCAATGGAAATGAATTGACCGGTGAATTTACTGGCAAAGTATCAGGCTTGCCGAACTTTAAAGAAGGCAAAGTCACTCGTCTTGAAAATTGGCTTCAGACGCAAAACTTGTCTTTAGAAAACTTAAGTCAAAGTTATTTTTACTCAGACTCAATCAATGATTTGCCACTCCTGCAAAAGGTCACACACCCTATTGCAACGAACCCAGATGACAGACTTCGCGCTGAAGCGGATAGTCGCCAGTGGCCTATCTTGGAGCTATTTGCATGATTCGCCGCTTTATTGACAAGCTACTTAAAAAACCGGCTCGCCAAAAGAAATTGGTTCACGGTCACCCGCTGACCCCGAAAAAAATCATTAAACGCACGCATCACATCAACCCTGAGCTATTATCAAAAAATGCTGTCAAAGTGACTCATGTGCTTCAAGAAGCTGGCTTTGAAGCGTACATTGTGGGCGGTGCAGTGCGTGATTTACTACTCGGCATTGCGCCCAAAGATTTTGATGTGGCCACCAATGCCACCCCCGAACAAGTTCAAAAATTATTTCGTCGCTCCCGATTAATTGGACGCCGTTTTCAAATTGTCCATGTGACTTTTTACGGTAAAGAGCGCCCTGAAATTATTGAGGTCTCAACTTTCCGAGCTCACGTTCAAGCGGATCAAGCAGATGTTGCTGCCAGTGGTCGAATTTTGCGGGACAATGTTTGGGGTAATCAAGCAGAAGATGCTACTCGCAGAGATTTTTCAATCAATGCTATGTACTACGATCCACAAACTGAAACAGTTTTGGATTATCACAATGGCATGCAAGACCTGAACGCCAAAATTATTCGCATGATTGGTGAACCGAGTCAACGCTATAGAGAAGACCCAGTAAGAATGTTGCGCGCGATTCGATTCGCAGCAAAAACTGGCTTTACCATCGAAAAAGAAACTTTGTCGCCCATTCATGAACTAGGCTCTCTCATACAAGATGTTCCTAGCTCAAGACTATTTGATGAGATTTTGAAATTATTAATGTCAGGTCATGCCTGGGCCTCTATTCAGGGGTTGGAGACCGTAGGACTGCATCACAAAATCTTGCCATTGATTGAAGATATTTTGTCTGATAGCGACAGAACGGAATTTGTCAAACAATCTCTTCAAAATACCGATGACAGAATCAAATCCGGAAAGCCCGTATCGGCTGGTTTCTTATTTGCAACCTTGTTATGGCATGACGTACAAGCAGCATGGGCCAATTTTGAGAGCGACTCCATGCCAAGCGTGCCTGCCTTGCATGCAGCGATTGATCAAGTATTCGAACAACAAAAAGAATTTTTAGGCATGCAACGTCGACACGAAGCGGATATGCGAGAAATTTGGACCATGCAACCTCGTCTAGAAAAACGTGTGGGGCGCTACCCTTACCGCCTAGTTGAAAGTCCAAAATTCAAAGCAGGCTACGATTTTCTGCTGTTGCGCTGCCAAACCCATGAAATTGAGGCAGAAATCGGACAATGGTGGACAGACTTCTGGCAAGGCGATGAGCACGTCCGTGCAGAACTCATGCAAATCGTTAAAAATATGCCTAATTCTGCTCAAAACACTTCAGCGCCCAAAAAGAGGCGTCGCAGAAATCGCTCAAAAGCAGCAAAAACGACTGCTGAGCAAGCAAATTAAAAAAAAGATAAAGTACGGTTATATTGAAAAGGGAGTTTCATGGCACTGGCCTTCATCGGTCTCGGCGGCAACATTGGTGATACCAAACAACTCATCAAAGACGCCATTGTTTGTTTAGCTCAACATCCAGAGCTACGCATACTCACACGCAGTTGCATGTATCAAAGCGCCCCAGTTGATGCCGAAGGTGATGACTTCATCAATGCTGTCATTTCCCTAGAAACTGATTTGAGCCCTGAAGAACTATTGAGAATTTGCCAGCAGGTTGAGCAATCATTCGGACGTGAGAGACCCTATTTAAACGCTCCTAGAACACTGGATTTAGATGTATTGGCCTACGATCAATTGGCCATTCACAATGAGGCCTTAACCATTCCGCACCCCCGAATGATTGAACGATCATTCGTGTTGTACCCCCTCTTAGAAATTGCTCCAGATATTGACCTCCCTGGATTTGGTAAATTAACGAAATACATACCCA
>JALRCP010000111.1 GCA_023257325.1 Polynucleobacter sp.
GTTGCGTGTCCAGTTATTGGGACGCACAACCAAGATCGCACCAGCAGTGGTGTTATCAGTTCCGTTGGCACCCGGAGGACCGTAGTTGGAGTACGTGTCCAGGACCCGGAAGGGCAGGGTGTTGGTGGAACGGGCTATACAGGCGTTGAGTTACTGCGTTTGTTGTCACAGCACCCTGAGGTTCAGTTAACGGCTATAACGTCTCGTAAAGAGGCTGGAATGCCTGTGGCTGAAATGTTCCCTTCCTTGAGGGGGCGAGTGAATTTGTGTTTCACAACCCCTGAAGAGGCCAAGTTAACTGAGTGTGATGCAGTTTTCTTTGCGACCCCGCATGGTGTGGCTATGGCACAAGCCAAAGAGTTATTGGCTGCTGGCGTCAAGGTGCTGGATTTAGCAGCTGATTTTCGCTTAAAGGACACTGCTGAATTTGAAAAATGGTATGGCATGCCACATGCTTGCCCAGATATTTTGGCTGAAGCGGTTTACGGCTTGGCCGAGATCAATCGTGAGGCGATTAAAAAAGCCCGTGTAGTTGGTTTGGCAGGTTGTTATCCAACTTCTGTCCAATTGGGTTATGCACCTTTGTTATCACCGAAATCCACCGGTGGAAAAGATTTGGTTGATCTAAGTAGTTTGATTTCTGACTCTAAATCCGGAGTTTCAGGGGCAGGACGTAAAGCAGAGGTAGGTACTTTGTTGGCCGAGGCCGGCGATAACTTCAAAGCTTATGGTGTTAAGGGTCATAGACATCATCCTGAGATTTGCCAGGGGTTATCGGCTATTGCGGGTGGAAAAGCTGTGGGGCTTACGTTTGTCCCCCATTTAACACCCATGATTCGTGGAATTCATTCAACCTTGTATGCCAAGATTCTCCCTGAGGGTCGGGATGTCGATTATCAAAAACTTTTTGAGAATTTTTATCAAGGCGAGCCCTTTGTCGATGTCATGCCAGCGGGAAGTACCCCTGAGACTCGCTCAGTCAGGGGAAGTAATGCCCTCCGTATTGCCGTTCATCGTCCTCAAGGTGGTGACATGTTGGTGATTTTGGTCGTAGAGGATAATTTAGTAAAGGGAGCCTCAGGTCAAGGCGTTCAGTGCTTGAATCTAATGTTTGGCTTGCCAGAACAAACTGGTTTGACGCACATTGCCTTATTGCCATAATGTCCCTACAGCGAATACAGGAATTCAAGCCTACAATAGAGTTATGTAACAAAAGGAGTCCAAGATGACCGCGACACAAACAACACAAAGTACTGAAAATTTAGAACCCCCAATGCCACTCGTCTTTACAGACAGTGCCGTTGCTAAAGTGGCTGATTTAATTGCCGAAGAAGGTAATCCTGATCTGAAATTGCGCGTATTCGTGCAAGGCGGATGTTGCTCAGGGTTTCAATATGGTTTCACATTTGATGAAGCTGTGAACGAGGATGACACATTGGTTACCAAAGGCAATGTGACTTTGTTAATTGACTCAATGAGCTTCCAATATTTGGTGGGCGCTGAGATTGATTACAAAGAAGACATCAATGGCTCACAGTTTGTGATTAAGAATCCTAATGCCACAACAACTTGTGGTTGCGGATCTTCTTTCTCAGCTTAATTCAGCATTAAGCAGGGTACAAAGCACCCAGTACTCGCAAACCTTTAGCTCCAGTGACGGCCGGCAAATTTGCTGGCCGTTTTTCTTTGAAAGCCCAGGCTAGCCAAGCAAATGCGGCAGCCTCAACGGTCTGTGGATCAATTCCTTTGGATGCAGTACTTTGAATATTCTCGGAGGGTATCCAATCACATAAGCTTCTGATTTGATGAATCAATGCAGCATTTTTAATGCCACCCCCACAAATCAACAAACGTTGAGTCTTTGGAGCATGCGCTTTGAGAGCTTCTGCAATTGACCTAGCGGTGAGCAGGAGTAATGTCGCTTGAATGTCCTCAGGAGCCGCTTGTGATGTTTTGGTGGCTTCTAAATGATGGGATAACCATTGAAGGTTAAACAAGTCTCTGCCGGTGCTCTTAGGAGGGATTTGTTTGAAAAATGAATCACCGATCATTGATTGAAGTAGTTTTTCGATGGATTTTCCGCTAGCAGCCCACTGACCCTCTGAGTCATAAGTTCTTTGACATTGCGAATAGATCCAATCATCCATCAGAGCATTCCCTGGACCACAATCAAATCCAACAATGGTTGTCGGTGAATTGGCTGAGATCAGGCTTAAATTGGCGATGCCACCAATATTCAAAATAGCGATGGCTTCTTGATCTGCAAATTGAGCGGCATGAAACGCCGGAACCAAAGGGGCACCTTGCCCACCTGCTGCAATATCGCGACTGCGAAAATCAGCAATCACATCAATCCCTGATAATTCAGCCAATAAAGCTGGATTCAAGGATTGTTTGGTGTATCCAATGCCATCATGAGCTTGCGGTTGGTGACGAATGGTTTGGCCATGGGCGCCAATGGCGCGAATATCAGTGTTTTTTAGTTGAGAGCTTTTGAGTATTCCTGTTACTGCCAAATGGTAGTGTTGAGCGAGTTGGTTGGCTGCTAAAGCCTCAATATGAAGCTCGTTTTGACTGGGGCCTTGAAGCTGAAAATAAGTATTTCTGAGGCTTTGAGCCATGGGCACTTCTTGATGAAGTAAAACTTGGGCTTTTCCATCGCTTGAAATTTCAGTCAGAACGGCATCAATTCCATCCATGCTGGTTCCAGACATAATGCCGATATAGTAATTCTTCATAGGGTTGTCTCTTAAGTGGTGCGACAATAACGTTCTAGGAAATTAATGTAACCGATAGATCATGTCTTTAGCTAACGAGAATAAAACAGAACAAGGTAAATATCCAATCACAGATCGTGTTTTGGAGTCCATGGCCGTCACCCAACGGGGTTGTGATGAGTTATTGGTTGAATCTGAATGGTTGGCAAAATTGGCTCGCAGTGAAGCCACAAAAACCCCCTTAAGAATTAAATTGGGCCTAGACCCTACAGCACCTGATATTCATTTGGGTCACACTGTGGTTTTAAATAAGATGCGCCAATTACAAGATTTGGGGCATACGGTGATCTTTTTAATTGGAGATTTCACCAGCATGATTGGTGATCCGTCTGGCAGAAATGCGACGCGCCCACCTTTGACCAAAGAAGAAATTGCGGTGAATGCTCAAACTTACTATCAGCAGGCTAGCTTGGTATTGGATCCAAGCAAAACCGAAGTGCGCTACAACAGTGAGTGGTGTGACCCTTTGGGTGCTCGAGGCATGATTCAGTTGGCTGCAAAATATACTGTGGCACGGATGTTAGAACGAGATGATTTTACAAAGCGTTACAAAGGCGGTATTCCAATTTCAGTTCATGAATTTTTGTATCCGTTGATGCAAGGATATGACTCAGTTGCTTTAAAAAGTGATTTGGAGCTGGGTGGTACAGATCAAAAATTTAATTTATTGGTCGGCCGCGAACTACAAAAAGAATATGGACAAGAGGCTCAATGTATTTTGACCATGCCGTTATTGGTCGGTACTGACGGTGTTGACAAGATGAGCAAGTCTAAAAATAACTATATTGGCATCAGTGAAGCGCCCAATGATATGTTCGGTAAATTGATGAGTATTTCAGATGAGCTGATGTGGAGCTATTTCACACTCTTATCATTTAAACCTCTTTCAGAGATTGCGAAGATGAAAGAAGAGGTCTTGGCAGGCCGTAATCCTAGAGACTTTAAGGTAGCTTTAGGTCAAGAGATTGTGGCACGTTTTCACAGCCTAGATGCTGCAGAAAAAGCGTTAGAGGACTTTAATCATCGAGCCAAAGGGGGTGTGCCCGATGACATTCCTGAGTTGGCCCTAAGTGGAGCTCCTTTAGGTATTGGTCAATTGCTCAAGCAGGCTAATTTGGTCCCGAGTACCTCAGAAGCGATGCGCAATGTTGAGCAAGGCGGTGTCAAAATTGATGGAGTGACTATCTCTGATAAGGCTTTGAAGGTGCCAGCTGGCACCATGGTTGTACAAGTAGGTAAGCGTAAGTTTGCAAAAATTACCTTGTCTTAATTGATGACCATTATTTATTTGATTCGCCATGGTGAGACCATGTGGAATCGTGAGAAACGATTACAAGGTCACTTAGACATTGGTTTGAATGACAATGGTCGTCGCCAAGCAGATTTATTGGCATTGCACATGGCTCAGAAAAATTTGGCAGCCATTATTTCCAGTGATTTAAGTCGGGCAATGGACACGGCTTTACCTATTGCAAAACATCATGAGTTGGATTTACAGCTTGATCCCCAATTGCGTGAAAGACACTATGGGGTTATGCAAGGTTTAAGTCATGAAGAGATTGAAAAACTTCATCCAGAAAATCACCAAGCCTGGAAAAATCGTGATGTGAGTTTTCAGCCAAAAGATGGTGAAAGTCTTTTGCAGTTTGATGGACGTGTTGTTCAAGCCGCGAGGCGCTGGGCAGAAGAATTCAAACAGCATGAAATTGCTTTAGTGGCTCACGGCGGGGTATTGGATTGTCTTCATCGAGCCGCGACTCAAAAGCCTTTGGAGCAAGCCAGAGATTTCGAAATCCTCAATGCCAGTCTGAGTACGTTGAAGTATCAGAATGGGCAATTTTCTTTAATTCAGTGGGGTGATGTGAGTCACCTCAATGATCTTCAGCTCAGTAAGTCTTTAGATGAGGTGGATGGAAGTCCAAGATGAGCATACGCAAGGGCTGTTGCCACGCGGCCACGCGGAGTTCTCTGTAGAAAACCTTGTTGAATCAAGTAAGGTTCAATCACATCTTCAATAGTTTCACGTTCTTCGCTGATTGCGGAGGCTAAGTTATCTACTCCAACAGGTCCGCCATCAAATTTGTGAACAATTGCTTCAAGTAATTTCCTATCCATCACATCAAATCCAACCGCATCGACATCCAACATGGATAGAGCAGCATCTGCAACAGATTGTGTGATTTGACCATTCCCTTTGACTTCAGCGAAATCTCGTACTCGTCTTAATAAACGGTTGGCAATGCGTGGAGTTCCTCGTGAGCGCTTTGCAATTTCAAGTGCGCCACCATCATCTAGGGTTGCATTGAGTAAGTTGGCAGACCGTTTCACAATGAGTGATAGTTCATCAACTGTATAAAACTCTAGGCGCGCCACAATGCCAAAACGATCTCTCAGTGGGTTTGTGAGCATGCCTGCTCGAGTGGTTGCGCCAATCAAAGTAAATGGTTTTAAATCAAGTTTGACGCTTCTGGCAGCTGGACCATCACCAATCATGATGTCAATTGCGTAATCTTCTAAAGCCGGATAAAGAATTTCTTCAACCACAGGGGATAAGCGATGAATCTCATCAATAAATAAAACATCGTTTGCCTCTAAATTGGTTAGAAGGGCGGCTAAATCGCCTGGTCGATCTAATACGGGCCCACTGGTTTGTCGTAAGTTCACGCCCATTTCTCGGGCAATGATATGGGCCAAGGTTGTTTTACCTAGACCTGGGGGGCCAAATAACAAAACATGATCAAGTGCCTCTTGACGCTGTTTGGCAGCAGAAATAAATATTTCAAGTTGTCCGCGAGCTTTTTTTTGACCCACATACTCTTCTAATTGCTTGGGTCGCAATGCACGTTCTAAGGCATTGTCGTCAGTACTCGCTGAAGCAGTGACTATGCGATCTTCTAAAGGGTTAGATGAGGGTGTGATGTCGTCAGTTTTGATGGCCATGCAGCTAGTTTATTACGATTTCAACTTGCAGATTAAGCTTTTGAAAGTGCTTTGAGTGCCACGCGAATACCGTCAGAAACTGAAGTGCCTTGAGGAACTTGTTTGAGGGCCAACTGCGCTTCTTTATCAGAGTATCCTAATGCGGTTAAAGCTTGAAGAATTTCTAGTTGGCTGTCAGGTGCTTGAGATTGACCACCAACACCAATATCGGCACCTAATTTACCTTTAAGTTCGAGTAGTAATCGTTCTGCTGTTTTCTTGCCTATTCCGGGGACTTTGG
>JALRCP010000170.1 GCA_023257325.1 Polynucleobacter sp.
TTGAGTTATTCATCACAGGTCGTGAAATCGCTAACGGATTCTCAGAATTAAATGATGCTGAGGATCAAGCTGAAAGATTCCGTAAACAAGTGGAACAAAAAGAAGCTGGCGACGAAGAAGCTATGTACTTTGATGCTGACTTTATTCGTGCACTCGAGTATGGCATGCCCCCAACTGGTGGTTGCGGTATCGGTATTGACCGTCTAATGATGTTAATTACCGATTCACCAAACATCAGAGACGTGATTCTTTTCCCTCACATGAGAAAAGAAGATTAATAAAAAAGGGACCTTTGGGTCCCTTTTTTATTATGTGAAGTAACAGATCAATGATTTTCTTTGGCATGATTGATAGAGTATTTAGGTATCTCAATCACTAAATCTTTTTGAGCAAGGATTGCTTGGCAAGAAAGTCTTGATTGAGGGCATAAACCCCAAGCCCTATCTAGCAAATCATCTTCTAATTCGTCAGACTCATTCAAACTATCTCCACCCTCTCGCACAATCACATGGCAAGTTGTGCATGCGCAAGACATTTCGCAGGCATGCTCGATTTCAATATCATTTTCTAAAAGAGCTTCGCAAATGCTAGTACCAGCAGGTGCCTCAATCACCGCACCATCCGGACAATATTCAGCATGAGGAAGAACAACGATTTGTGGCATTTTTAATTCCTATGGGTCTTATTAGATTTCTGCAATTTTTTTACCAGACAGCGCTTTTTTTATACTTTCATTCATTCTTCTGGCCGCAAACTCATCGGTAGCCTTTGATAAAGATTCTACAGATCGTCTCAATACTTGAGTGTCTTTGGCATCTTGAACCAATTCTTTTAGTGCCGTTAACTTACGATGAATAACCTCTAACTCATCCTCATCCAATAACTGCTGATCTTCCGCCAGGGCTGCATCCACGGCTTCAATCAAACGTTTTGCATCCACCAACTCCTCACGCAATGCTCTGGCCTGAACATCATCTGCCGCATGGCTAAAGCTGTCTTGAAGCATGGAAGTAATGTCCTTGTCTGATAAACCATAGGAAGGCTTCACATTAATGGCTGCTTCAACCCCTGATTGAGTCTCTCTGGCAGTCACTGATAAAAGACCATCTGCATCCACTTGGTAAGTCACCCGGATGCGAGCCGCACCTGCTGCCATGGGTGGAATACCTTTGAGTTCAAACTTCGCCAAGGATCGACAATGATCAACAATTTCTCGTTCACCCTGCAAAACATGGACTGCCAAAGCAGTTTGACCATCTCTAAAAGTCGTGAAATCTTGAGCTCTGGCTACTGGAATCGGTGTGTTGCGCGGAATAATTTTTTCCACCAACCCCCCCATGGTCTCAACCCCTAGAGATAAGGGAATAACATCCAAAAGCAACCACTCATCACCCTTTTGTTGATTACCGGCCAATAAATCGGCTTGCATGGCGGCCCCCATAGCGACCACTTGATCCGGGTTTAAATTGGTCAAAGGCGTTTGTCCAAACAACTCACCCACTGCACGTTGAACATGCGGCATGCGCGTGGCGCCACCGACCATAACCACACCTTTCACCTCTTCAACAGTGAGACTGGCATCTCTAAGAGCTTTTTTAGCTGCCATTAGAGTTTTATTCACTAAATGTTGAGTGAGTTCAAAAAATTGGGCCTGACTAATGCCTACATTGACAGAGGTACCATCACTCAGAGTGACATGAACGCGTGCCAAAGGATTTTTACTAAGTTGTTCTTTGACATCTTTAGAAGCTGTGAGCAACAAACGAGTATCTTTGTCGGACAACAATTGCAACTTGGCTTGCTCCAAAACCCAGCAATACAGGCGATGATCAAAATCATCGCCACCCAATGCTGAGTCACCACCTGTTGATAAAACCTCAAACACTCCCTTGCTTAAACGCAAGATAGAAATATCAAAAGTGCCGCCACCTAGGTCATATACCGCGTAGATACCTTCAGCAGCATTATCTAAACCATAAGCAATCGCAGCAGCGGTTGGCTCATTGAGTAAACGCAAGACTTCAATACCTGCCAATTTAGCGGCATCTTTGGTTGCCTGCCTCTGAGCATCATCAAAATAAGCTGGCACCGTGATGACGGCCCCTACAATCTCGTCATCAAAAGAATCCTCGGCGCGTTGACGCAATCTGGCCAAAATCTCAGCGGAAACCTCGACAGGACTTTTATCCCCAGCCACAGTTTTAATTTTGAGCATGCCAGGGGCATCCACAAACTCGTAAGGCATGGATTCAGCATGCTCAACGTCTTTTAGACCACGACCCATGAAGCGCTTGACAGAAATGATGGTATTTTTGGGATCGCCATTGGCATTCTGCAAAGCTTGATAACCAGCCTGAGTAGCACCTCCGCGCAAATAGCGAACGACTGATGGTAGCAATTTGCGTCCCTGATCATCGCCTAAAACTTCGGGCAAAGCATTCTTCATGGCAGCTACCAATGAATTGGTTGTGCCCAAGTCAATACCCACAGCAATTCGTCTCTGATGCGGAGCTAGTGATTGTCCTGGTTCAGCAATTTGTAATAAGGCCATGGTCTATTGTGTGAATTGTTATGCCAACAAAGCCTCTTCAAGCTCTGCACTGAATTTTTCTATGAATAATAAAGCTCTTAATTTTTGGGCAGCCAGTTCAAAATCTTTTTGATCATCAATGGCCTCCTCAACCTCTTTCAAAACTTGAGTTCTGGTTCGCTCAACTTGAGTGAATAAACGATCCAATGCTTGATGATCATTACGAGATTCATCCAGCGACTCGCGCCACTCCATTTGCTGCATCAAAAATGCAGCTGGCATGGCGGTATTGGTTTCTAACTGAGCATCAACCCCATGGCGCGCGCACAAATAAAGCCCTCGCTGAATAGGATTCAACAAAGTTCGATAAGCACTATTGGCAAGAGTCGCCATCTGCATCGACAGTCGCTTTTCAGAATCAGTTCCCGCAACATGCAAATCAGGATGAACTTGCTTTTGCACGGTTAAATAGGCAGACTCCAAAGCCTGCCGATCAATCTTGAATTGTGGCTTTATCTGAAATAAGGCAAAGTAATCATCAAACCCTGAAAGATTCGCCACAACCACACTCATCTTTCACATTCGGATTTTGGAACTTAAAGCCCTCATTCAAACCCTCACGAACATAATCCAATTGGGTTCC